>NZ_JBHWZS010000174.1:0-17753 GCF_042728155.1 Streptomyces sp. NPDC060209 | reverse complement strand
GTGCATGGCACCGGGGCCCCTCCCGTGTCTGTGTCCTGTGTCCTGTGTCCCGCGTGCACTCGGACCCTACGAGTCGAGAACCTGACCCTCACGACGCACGACGGGCTTCTCCACGCTCCACGGGAAGTTGATCCACTGATCGGTCTTCTTCCACACGTACTCGCATTTCACGAGCGAATGCGGCTTCTCGTAGATGACCGCGCTGCGCACCTCGGCCACGTGGTCGATGCAGAAGTCGCGGACCAGCTTCAACGTCTTTCCGGTGTCGGCGACGTCGTCGGCGATGAGGACCTTCTTCTGCGTGAAGTCGATGGCATTGGGAACGGGCGCCAGCATCACGGGCATTTCCAGGGTGGTCCCGACCCCGGTGTAGAACTCGACATTCACCAGATGAATGTTCTTGCAGTCCAGGGCATACGCCAGACCGCCCGCGACGAAGACCCCGCCCCGCGCGATGCTCAGCACGACATCCGGCTCGTAGCCGTCGTCGGCCACCGCCTGCGCCAGCTCACGTACGGCGTGCCCGAAGGCCTCGTACGTCAGATTCTCCCGCATCTCACCAGCCATGCCGTATCACACCTGAGTCCGATGGAAATTCATGTAGGAACGCGAGGCGGTCGGCCCTCGCTGGCCCTGATAACGCGATCCGTAACGCTCGGACCCGTACGGGAATTCGGAGGACGAGGTCAGCCGGAACATGCACAGCTGCCCGATCTTCATTCCCGGCCAGAGCTTTATCGGCAGCGTCGCCAGATTCGACAGCTCCAGAGTGACGTGCCCCGAGAAACCGGGGTCGATGAACCCGGCGGTGGAATGCGTCACCAGCCCGAGCCGCCCGAGCGAGCTCTTCCCCTCCAGCCGCGACGCAAGGTCGTCGGGGAGCGAGATGACCTCGTACGTCGAGGCCAGGACGAACTCCCCGGGGTGCAGGATGAACGCCTCGTCACCGTCCGGCTCGACCTCGCGGGTCAGGTCCACCTGCTCGACGGCGGGGTCGATATGCGGATAGCGGTGGTTCTCGAACACCCGGAAGTAGCGGTCCAACCGCACATCGATGCTCGAGGGCTGCACCATCGAAGCGTCGAACGGGTCAATGCGAACCCGCCCGGCATCGATCTCGGCCCGGAGGTCCTTATCTGAGAGAAGCACGCACCGAGGATACGCAGAACGCGCGAGCCGACCCCAACCGGACCGCCCCGCGCGCCTGCGTCACCGCTCTAGCGCTCCTCGAACGCCACAGGAACGGCCTGCCGCAACCGAGCACAGCGCGGACAGCGGATCAGCCGCCCGGGACCGATCCGCGCGGACCCGAGCTGCTGCATCGGGAACGGCGAAGCGGTAAAAACGTGCCCTTCGGCACAGCGGACGACGGTGCGCTCCATCGACTCCATCAAGTCCCTTCCCCAACCAGCCTTGGACGAGACCGCCACATTAGGGGATGAACAGGACGCCACTCCAGGCGGCACTCCGCCCACCCACGCTACGCCCTCAACTCCCGCCGCCCACAGCCGCATCCACACTCCGGAACGACACACGGACCCCACGGCGAAAGCGCCGGGGGCCTGCGATGGGGTACAGTGTGGGACGATGCACAGCCGATCATCGGCGCGCTTCGCGGGTGTAGTTTAATGGTAGAACATGAGCTTCCCAAGCTCAGAGCGCGAGTTCGATTCTCGTCACCCGCTCCATGAAAAAGCCCCAGGCCAACGGCCGGGGGCTTCTTTGTTGTCCGGACCACACTATGTCGTGCGCCCATTCGGCTCGGCCTGATCGGCCGCGCCGCCGGTCGTTCGCCCTGTCGACCCCATGCCTCCCGTGGCAGAACGCCGGTCGACGGGATGCCGCAGGGGGCGACGGCGTCGCGGAACCGCTGGTTCATGCTGAGCGTGGTGTCCTACGGTGTTCGAACCCGGGGGGGCAAAACCGGGACCAGCGGACGGTGGCACGTGAGCGGGGGGCTCGATGGCTGACGGGACAGCGCTGGCGGATCGGATCGCCGAGCGGCGGGCCGGCATCGGAGATCCGCGGGCGATGCTGGGTGAGTTGCGGCGGGCCTTGGTGCTGGTGCCGTTCGACGGTGGCGGGTTGTGGACCGCGGAGTTCGGCGGGATCCGCTGGGTCTGTGGCTTCACTGATGAGGAGGCGCTGGCCCGGTTCGCGCAGGCACGGAGCACCGGGAGCGACGCCGGTGCTGTCGGGCGGTCGTGGGAGTTCGCCGAGCTGCGGGGTGCGCGACTGCTGGACGAGATCATTCCGGCGATGGGCGTGCCGGCCGGGCTCGCGGTGAACATCGCCGACCCGGACGGCTCGATGCTTTTTCCTCCGGTGACGGGGATCGTGCCCGACGCGGTCGCCGTCGACGCGCAGGAGGCGGAAGCCACGGTGGGAGCACAGGCGCATGACGGGGGGCGGGGCCGATGAGCGGCAGCGGCGCTGAGGATCTGAACGTAGACCGGGCCAGTGTCCAGCAGATCACCAGTGGTCTGCGAGCGGCGGTGGCCGAGCTGAGGGAGGTCGGTGACGGTACCGGGGCGGTGCTGGGCAAGGGACTGTCGGACCTGTCGATGACCGGCATGGAGGCGGGTCACCACGGGCTGTCGGTGGACTTCGAGGACTTCTGTGAGCGGTGGGAGTGGGGGGTTAGGGCCCTGGTCCAGGACGCCAACGCCATCGCGGCGAAGCTGGGCCTGGCCGCCGGGATCCTGTGGGAGGAGGACCAGTACATCCAGGGCACCATGAAGGTCGTGGTCAACGCCGCCGTGGGCAACCCGCACGCGTCCGAGGACGAGATCGTCAAACAGAACTGGGGTGACGTGTTCACCCCCGACTACCTCAGCCCCGACTACAGCGCGGAGTCGTTCGAGCGGGCGGCGGACGAGGCCGGGCAGACCTGGAAGGACACCGGGCGAGCTCTGGTGACCGAGGGGAACGGCGGCCGTCAGGCAGACCAGCTGAACGACATGCTCGGCGTCGACCAGGAAGCCTTCGACCGTTCCGTGGACGAAACGTTCGGGCCCTCGCCCGAGGAACGGGCACGGCAACAGCAGCAGGACAACGGGGGGAACTGATCCATGGGGCTCGGGGATATCGTCAGCGACCTCACTCCGGACGTCGTCGAGGACGCCGTCGAGGACGGTGTCGAGTGGGCCGGCAACCGGGTCGAGGACGCCGGTAACTGGACGGCCGACCGGCTGCAGGACGTGGGCTGGGACTCCGGCGCGGACTGGGTGCGCGAACAGTCACGTTCGCTGGCGAACCGGATGGGCGCCGAGGTCGACGAGATGGACCTCGGGCAGACCGAGGACAAGACGAAGCTCATCTACGGAAGCCCCTCCGAGCTCCGCTCGACCGCATCTCACCTCAAGGACCTGCAGGGTGCTTTCGACAAGGTCGGCGGTGGTATGAGGGGACTGGACTCCTCCGCCCTGAAGGGGCAGGCGGCGGACGCGTTCCGGGACTCGGTGTCCGTCGAGCCGCCGAAGTGGTTCAAGGCCGCCGACGCCTTCGAGAAAGCCGCGGGCGCGCTGGACTCGTTCGCCGGGACGGTCGAATGGGCGCAGGGGCAGGCCCAGACGGCGATCGACAAGTGGAAGGCCGGCACCAAGGCGTCCGAGGAGGCGATGGACGCCCACAAGGAGCAGTGCGACACGTACAGCCGGGCGGCCGACAAGTACAACGCCATGCCCGCCGACGAACGCGATCCGTCCACGTTGCCGCCGAGGCCCGGCGAGTTCAAGGACCCCGGCAAGGCCCGCATGGAAGAGGCACAGCAGCTGCTGGCGGAGGCACGTAAGCAGCGCAACACGGCAGCGGCGACGGCCCGTTCGGCGGTGGCGGCCGCACGGGACACCGCACCGAAGAAGCCCAGGTACGCCGAGCAGGTCGACGACGGGCTCGCCGAGTACGAGGTGGTGAAGACCCACTTCGGCGGGGGCATCATCAAGGGCACCGCGGGCCTCGTCACCTTCGCGCGCAGCGTCAACCCGACGGACCCGTACAACCTCACCCACCCCGCCGAGTACGCCCTCTCGCTGAACAACACCGCCGCCGGACTGGTCCAGGTCGCCAACGACCCCTGGGGTGCCGGCAAACAGATGGTCACCAACTTCATGAAGGACCCGGCCGAAGGATTCGGGCGGCTCGTGCCGGACCTGGTCCTCACCGCTGCCACCGGCGGCGCCGGAGCCGGAGTCAAGGGAGCCCGGGTCGCCAAGGAACTCGCAGACCTCGCACAGGACGCGAACAAGGCCCGCCGCCTGGTGGACGACGCCCCTGAAGGCACCCACAACCGGCCCGACAGCGAGCGCACCGCCGAGGGCACCGACCCGGTCGACCTGGCATCGGGCCGCATGTTCCTCCCACAGACCGATGTGATGCTCCCCGGGGTACTGCCCCTCGCCTTCACCCGCCGGGTGGAATCGGGCTACACCGCCGGCCGCTTCTTCGGCCCCTCATGGGCCTCCACCGTCGACGAACGCCTGGAGATCGACGCCAACGGCGTCATCCACGTCACCGACGACGGCCTCCTGATCACCTACCCCCATCCCGTCCCCGGCCTGCCGACTGTCCCGGAGTCCGGAACCTCACGCAGCGTTCTCAGCCGCGACGAGGGGGGCGACTACACGCTCACCGACCCCGACGCCGGACTCGTGCGCCATTTCGACGCACCGACCGGGGCGGAGCCAGGGAGCGACGGTGACGCCTGGCTCGGGCAGATAAGTGACCACAACGGCAACACCATCACCTTCGACCGCGCTGAGGACGGCGCTCCCAGGACCCTGGTCCACTCGGCCGGTTACCACCTGGGGCTGACGCTAGCTGATGGACTGGTGACAGGACTGGCGCTGCTCACCCTTGCAGCGAGCGAAGCGGCGCCCACGGCCGCCGACCGGAGCGCGGCTCTTCCACTGCGTGCCTACGGCTACACGGACGGCAACCTCACCACCGTCACCAAGCCCTCGGGTGCCGCCCTCACCTTCGCCTACGACGCCCGCCGCCGAGTGACGGCGTGGACGGATTCCAACAACAGCCGGTACAGCTACACCTACGACGGCCGGGACCGCGTCATCGCGGAGGGCGGTGAGGCGGGCCACTTCCAACTCACCCTGAAATACGGCGAACCCGATCCCTCCACAGGCAACCGAACCACCACCCTCACCACCGCTGACGGTCGCTCCACACGTCATCTCGTCGACGGCAGGTGCCGGGTTTTGGCCACTATCGACCCGTTGGGCAACACCACTCGCGCCGTCTTTGACACCGACGGGAACCGGCTGACGCACACCGACGCGCTAGGACACACCACCGCCTTCTCCTACGACGATGAGCGCAGAGTCTCCGGGGTCACGCAGGCGGACGGCACCCATCTGCGCGTCGCGCGGAACCGGCTGGGGCTCGTGACCGAGTTCGTGGAGCCGGACGGCTCCCACCGCCTGCAAGAGTTCGACGACCACGGCAATCGCACGGCGGTCACCGAGCCAGGCGGCAGCACCACCCGCTACACCTACGACGCGGCGGGCCGGGTCACCTCGGTTACCGACGCACTGGGCAACGTGACCAGAGTCCGCTGCGACCCTGCCGGAATGCCCGTGGAGATCATCGACCCGCTCGGTGGCACCACCCGCTACGACCGGGACCCGTTGGGTCGCCCCGTGCGCGCCACCGACCCACTGGGAGCGGTCACCCTCCTGCGCTGGTCCCTCGACGGAGAACTCGCGGAGCGCACCGGCCCGGACGGCGCCACTGAGTCATGGACCTATGACGGTGAGGGCAACCGGCTCACCCACACCGACCCCGTCGGCGGAACAAGCCGTTTCGAGTACACCCACTTCGACCTGCTGGCGGCCCGGACCGATCCCGACGGATCCCGGTACGAGTTCACGCACGACGCGGACTTGCGCCTCACCCGGGTAACCAACCCACAGGGGCTCACCTGGACCTACGCCTACGACCGGGCCGGCCGGTTGGTCTCTGAGACCGACTTCGACGGTCGCACCGTTGGTTACACCGTCGACGCGGCCGGAAGAATAACCGCCTCCGTCACCCCTCTCGGGGAGAGCGTCTCCTACGCTCACGACGCCCTCGGCCGCGTGATTCGCAAAGACGCCGTCGGCCGGGTGACCACCTTCGCCTACGACCCGGCTGGACGGCTGATACAGGCGAACGGTCCCGACGCCGAACTGATCTACCAGTACGACCGGGCCGGGCGAGTGAAGACGGAACTTGCGGATGGCCGCACCATCACGTACGCGTACGACGCCCTGGGTCGGCGCACCCGCCGGATCACCCCCACCGGCCGGCGCACCACGTACGGATACGACGCAGCAGGTCGGCCCACTGAACTGACCGCCGGTGAACGGCGCATCACCTTCGCCTACGACTCTGCGGGCCGGGAACGGGAACGCTCCTTCGGCGACGCCCTCACCCTCGCCTCCACCTGGGACGTGGCGGGCCGCCTCAGCGCCCAGCACCTCGTCGGCCGCGACCACACCACGCTGAACACGCGCGCCTACACCTACCGCGCCGACGGGTATCTCACCGGCCTGGACGACAGCCTGAACGGGGCCCACCGCTTCGACCTGGACGGCGCGGGCCGCGTCACCCGGGTCACGGCCGCCAACTGGAACGAGTCGTACGCCTACGACACCGCCGGGAACCAGACCATCGCCACGTGGCCCTCCTCCCACCCGGGACACGACGCCACCGGCCCCCGTTCGTACACCGGCACCACCATCACCCGTGCTGGGAACACGCGGTACGAGCACGACGCCGCCGGCCGCACCACCCTGCGCCAAAAGACCAGGCTCTCCCGCAAGCCCGACACCTGGCGCTACGAATGGGACGCGGAAGACCGTATGACCGCGGCAACCACCCCGGACGGCACCCGGTGGCGGTACCGTTACGACCCGCTCGGCCGCCGGATCGCCAAGGAGCGCCTCGGTGACGACCACCAGACCGTGGTCGAGGAAACCCGCTTCACGTGGGACGGCACCACCCTCTGCGAACAAGTCACCACCGCGACCGAGCTACCCCGGCCCATCGTCCTCACCTGGGATCACCAAGGACTCGGCCCCCTGGCCCAGACAGAACGAATCCTCTCCGCCGATTCCTCCCAACACGCGGTAGATGCACGCTTCTTCGCCATCGTCACCAACCTGATCGGCGCGCCCACCGAACTCGTAGACGAAACGGGTTCCTTGGCCTGGCACACCCGAACCACCCTCTGGGGCACCACCACCTGGTCCAGACGCAGCACCGCGTACACACCCCTCCGCTTCCCCGGCCAGTACTACGACCCCGAAACCGGCCTCCACCACAACCACCACCGTCATTACGACCCCGAGACCGCCCGCTACCTGACACCGGACCCACTAGGACTGGCCCCGGCACCTAACCCATCGACGTACGTACACAACCCACACACCTGGTGCGACCCTTTGGGACTGGCCCCCGCAGGGAGCTGTCCGCCTGAGCATCCCGCGGTGGACGAAACACGTGGTCGCATAGGCGACGGAAGCATCGTGAGCGAGCATCCGATGACAGCCGATGAGGCGCTGGACGCCGCTCACAGGTTTTTGGGTGATGACTACGTGGAAAAGGGAGTGAATCGCGGCGTGTTCCGCAGCGCAGACGGACTACGACAGTTCCGCATGGATCCTGATTCCATACAGGGAAAACACTGGCCTGACATTCCACATGTACACTTTGAGATTTTCCCCGAGCCCGGCGCCAAAAAGGCGGCGGTAAACAACCATGTCCCCCTGATCGAGTAGGATTTCGCTTCACCACCACGCAAGAGGACATCCCCGGGAGAACAAAAGATGATCAAAATTGGCAAGGTCGGCAAGATTGCAGCAGGAGACGAGTTGGGGAAATTCGTCAGGATCAACGAGCTTCCTGACGACCCGCCCAGCTATTTGATCCTCCTCGCTGAGGACTCGGAGTTCCTCAACGGGTGCGGGGATTACTGGGTAGAGAACCGCGAAGACCTGGGCGAATTCTTCGCCGAAGCACATTGGGAAGTCGAATGGACCAATCACTGAGAAATTATCCACACTGCGCGTCCGTGCGAACACCAGCAGTACCGATGACCCAAAAACCTCACAGGGAACCACCGCCCTCGGTCATGGACGTGAGTACGTGGTGCTCGAAATTTCTGCTCGTTTCAATTGACCACCTTGGCTAGACATGCGAAGCAATGCTCGAATGAGGGCGCTCCTGCAGGAGAAGGGCACCGCAGGACTGAGTGTCCAGGACATCCCTCCCATGTTCCGTGAAGTCGTGGAGCGAGGATGGTCTTTGACACCCGCCGGCGGGCGGGTACTGGCCGAACTCCCCCTGAGAGCCTCCCGGAGTACTCCGACAGGCTCACGCAGGAAACCAGGGTCAACGGCAGGGGAATGACGGACTACGATCTGCCCACTGCGACGGACGAACGCGCGCCGCTCCTCGTACGGAGGTGCCTTGCCTACGTCGCCGCCTGCCTGCATGCCGCACAGGAGCACTTCGGCGACACAGCGGTGAAGTCCTACGTCTCATTCTCCTTCGCCGACACCGACGAGGCACTACTGACCTCCCACGTCACCTTCTGCACACCACTGCCCGACGTCCGCCCCTACATCCCGGACGTCGAGGGCGTAAAGGACGCAGCGGTCGCGGAGATCTCCGCGGAGGACTGCTCCCACTGGTCGTGAGCGTGAGCGCGCACCGGCGTCCGCACCGACGCCGGTGCGCACCGCAGCAGACATCCGCAGACGCCACCGCCCGCGCCCCAGCCGCGCCCAGCAGAGCAGACAACAGGGGTCATGTACGGCGCCCAGAGACCACACCAACCTCGCCCACCCGGGGCAAACATCCAGGTCAAAGCTGCTTTGGCTATCCAAGAACCGTTGATTCCCAAGCTCGGAGCGCGAGTTCGATTCTCGTCACCCGCTCCACGAAGCACAGCGACTAAGCCCGACCGAGTGCCCCCGCGTGCCCGTTCTGCGCTCGACGCGCCCAACACCTTCCCCGGTCACCAGCATCCCACGATCACGTATGGCAACTATGATAGTTGTTATATGCTTCAGCACATGGAGACGAAGACGTACACGACCATCGACCTGCGCAAGGGGATGGGCGAGATCCTGGACCGGACCCGGATCGCCGGTGAGGCCGCCGCCATCACCCGCAAGGGGAAGACGGTCGCCTACCTGGTGCCGGCCGAGTGGTTCGAGCAGATGGCCCGTCGGAACCAGTCGCACGAGGACCGGCACGAGGCGGCCTGACCCGCTTTCCATACCAAGGAGCCCGAACCATGCCCGCCCATGCACTCGACTTCGATGGGTACGAGGGGCAGCCCCTGCGGTTGCCACCCATGCCCGAACACACCCCTCAAGCACTTCGGTTGGCGATTCAGGAACACACTCCGCACCTCCTTCCGGACTTTGAGGCGCACTGGAAGCGCGTCATCGGCGACGCCTTCAACATCACCCCGGTGCCGGCCTTCATGCGCCTGTGGTGGACGCAGTACGCCATCGCTCGGAACCCCGTCCTCGACTCGCACCTTCGCGACCTCGAAGCCCGCGCCGCCAAGTCCGAGGACCCCGAGGAGTCCATCCGGCTTCTGGAGGAGTACAGCCGCCTCCGGCACGAAGCCGCCGAGAGGAAGCCCGGGGAGTGATCGACGAACCACTCCGGCCGCCTTGGCAAATGGACTGGACGAAGCAGGCGCAGCACGACTTCGAGGACATGCCTGCCGAAGCCAGTGACCTGGTCATGAGTGCCCGTGCGGAACTGATCACTGCCGAAGACCCGTACTTCCGGGGAATCGACGCCGATGCCTCGCTCCCGCACTGGATGACCGTCCGACCGCTGGCCTCCACGAGCCCCGGTGGCCCTCACTTCGTGGACCTGGCCGGCGGACGCGGCTGGCTCATCTACACCTTCATGCGCCGCCACGCCGACCCACAGATCGTCGTCACCGAAGCCTTCTGGGCCTGACGTGTGGGCCACCGCGGCATATGCACCACGGGCGGCTTCCATTTCCTGTCACCCGCTCCAGCACACAACCTCAGGTTGACGACCATCCGTCAACGTGCCCCATCCGTGCCCTTCGGAGCGGACAGCAGCGGTCAGGTACAGCACCCAGAGACCTCGCCGACAAACTGAACGATCACGGCGTGGAGGCGCCCGGCGGCCGTGGGCACAGCTCCGGGCGCATGGGCGGGTCGGTCATCGCTGCGGATGCGCGGTCCGGGCGGACGGAACGGGCAGCGTGACCGGCGAGGACGGCAAGGGTGATGGCTGTGGCGGTCGGCCTCTCGCGTCTCCTTCCAAGCGCCACCGAGACCGCGCCTGGAGGCGCTCAGTCGCGGGGTGGCATAGCGTTTCCCATGACGGGCCGGGGCCGACAGTGGTGATACGGGACGGCGGATCAGCGGTGGAGCAGCACGAGGGCATGGCTTCACGTCAGGCGGATGACGGATGGTGGTCAGGCCGTCTGCATGAGCTCTGGCGCGTCGCCGAAAATGCGCAGGACGTGACGGGGCTGGCCGATTCTCTCTACGACATGCTGCTCCGCATGCCCGGCGTACTGGCCGTCGTGGGTACCCGCTGGAGCGGCGGGCTGCTCCACTATCTGCGTAGTGTCACCGTGGTGGAGCCGACGTCATCGCTCGTGGAAATCGAACGGAATTACGGCGAATCCGGCGCAGCCGGGGCTCCGGACGGTGATCCGACTGTCACGGTTCACGAAGTGTCGGAGCTCGACGGCGCCATGCCGCACGTCCAGGTGCTGGCGGCAGCCGGCACGCGGAGCTTGGCCGAGTGTGCCGTGCCGCTGGGGCAGGACGGCTGGGCCTCGTTCATGGTCGGTACCGCGGACAGGGACACCATCGATGTGACGCTGCGGACCCGGTTGAAGCAGGTGGCCGAGGTCGCCATGGTCTCGGACAGGCGCATCACGGCGCGGCGCGCCGACGAGGTGCGTCAGGTGAGTGACGCCTTTCTGGCGGAGGCGTCGTTGCAGATGGATTCGAGCCTTGATGTGAAAAGCACCTTGGAGCGGGTGGCTCGCACGGCCGTTCCCGCCATCGCCGAGGGGTGCGTTCTGCATCTTTCTCTTCCCGAAGGACTGAAATCCGTGTCCTTCGCGCACATGGACGCCGGTGACCAGCAGTGGCTCGGCAAGGTTGCGGCCGAGGACGCCTGGCTGACGGAGGCGCTACGGCAGGTACTCGGCAGCGGGCAGGCACTGGCGCTGAAGGGTAAGGGGTTGCGAGGGGGGCCCTTCGGGCCCGACTCGTCCGGGGCGGGCCGCGCCGTGCGGGCGATCAGTGTCAACCCGCTCAAGGCCCGAGGCCGGGTCCTGGGCACCCTGACGTTTCTCTACCATCGGGCGGTCGTGGCCGAGGGGGCCTCACAGTTCCTTGCGGGTCTGGCCGACCGGGCGGCGTTGGCCATCGACAGCAGCACCCTGTACGAACAGCGGCGCCGCCACGTGGTCTCTCTCCAGCGGCATCTGCTCCCGAGAGAGCTGCCGCTGATTCCGGGAATCACGCTGAGTTCCGCGTACGAAGTGGGTGACGTCGCGCTCGACGTGGGCGGTGATTTCTACGACGCCGTCCCGACGGCGCAGGGTGGTGTGACCCTCCTCCTCGGTGACGTCTGCGGTCGCGGGGCGGAGGCGGCGGCGCTGACAGGTCTGGCCCGCCATACCCTGCGCACCCTTCTCGAGGACGGCAGTACGCCCGAGCACGCGCTGGAACGGCTGAATCAGGCCCTGGTCAGGGAGGGCACATCCCGCTTCGTGACGGCGCTCGTAGCGGTGCTGGTACCGGACGGGTGGGGGTTTCGTGCCCGCTACTGGAGTGCCGGGCATCCGGCGCCTCTGATGCGACGTGCGGATGGCACCGTGGAGGAACTCCTGGCCCACGGGGATCTGCTGGGCGTGCTGGAGGACATCGAGTACGGATCCGGGTCGGTGCGTCTGGCGCCGGGGGACGCGCTGGTGATGTTCACCGACGGAGTGACCGAGGCAAGAGCGGCCGACGGGATGTTCTTCGAAGCGCGTCTGCGGGACGAGGTCGTGCGGCAGGGTGCCGGTGGGGCTCAGCGGTTCGCCGAGCGGCTGGCAGAGGCTGTTGTGGACTTCCGGGCGACGGGTGCCGACGACATCGCCGTGCTCGTCGCACAGGCGGAGTCCATCGGATGAGCGGGCCTGCCGGGGAGCAGAGGATCGATCACGACCTCGTCTGGGTGGTCGAGGATTCGGCGGAGGACGCCGAGGCCATCGCACGGGCGCTCCGTCGCACCCATCCGGATCTGGCACTGGACTTCACCGACCGGGGGACGGGATTCGTCGAGCGGTTGCTGGAAGCTCCCCGTCGGCCGGGGCTCGTCCTCCTGGACCTGAAGCTGCCCGGTCCCAGCGGAGCCGAAGTGCTGCGGTCGATCCGGTCCCGGCCGGAACTGGAGGGCGTGGCCGTCGTCGCCTTCACTTCGTCCACCGGGCCGGACGAGGTGGACACGACCTATGCGGCAGGCGCCGACAGCTACATCTACAAGCCGGTCAACTTCGAACTCTTCAGCGCGGTGCTGAAGGGGGCTGTCGACTACTGGCAGAGGAAGGCGAGGGGTGGGGAGGAGGGCCCTCCCGCTCAGCCTCCCTCCTGACCCAGGGTGAAGAAGAACGTCGTCCCACGGGCTGGTTCGCTGTCGAGCCACAGCTCGCCGCCGTGGCGCTCGACGATCCGCCTGACGATCGCGAGCCCCACGCCGGTGCCGCCCCCGCGCTCGCCCTGCCCGTGCAGTCTGCGGAAGAGCTCGAAGACCTGGTGCTGCTGGCCGGGCGGGATGCCGATGCCGTTGTCCCGGACCACGACGGTCTGCTGTGGAGGCCCGCCGGACGGTGGGCGAAGCGTGTCGACCAGGACCTCGACCGTGCGGTCACCCTGGTCAGCGGCGTACTTGGCCGCATTCACCAGGAGGTTGACCAGCACTTCGTAGAGCCGGCTCTCATCGGCGTACACCTCGGGCAGGTCATGTCGGACGACCCGCACGTGGGCTTCGGCCAGGCGTTCGCCGGCCACGTCGAGCGCGGAATCCAGTACGCGGTCCAGTGGGACCTTGGTGCGGTGAAGCCCGCCTCGGCCCAGTCGGGCGAAGTGCAGCAGTGAGTCGAGCAGGTCGTCCATCCGGCCGGCCAGCCGTCGCACGGTGTGCATCCGGCGGACGGTAGTCGCATCGAGCTCCGCGGCGGCGTCCTCGATGACGAAGGTCGCGGCGTTGGAGATGCCTCGTAGTGGCTCTTTCAGGTCGTGAGCTGCCACGTGAGCGAATGAGTCGAGGTCGGAGTTGGTGATGCGTAGCTCTTCGTTCAACGCTGCCAGCTCCGCCTCGTGCCGCAGTACGAGTCCTGTCAGCGTGCGCCAGAGCTCCTGTGCGGTGGCACGGTCGGTGGGCGTCCAGGGCAGGCACTGTCCATGTACCACCGCGCGGAATACGGCACCTGAGCCGCGAGGGGTGAGCCGTTCGCCCCGTGGTCCGACCTGGACGGGCCTGGAGGGGTCGGCGGCCCATCGGCGGGCGGTCGGGCGGGCCTTGCGGAACCAGGCGAGGTAGTCGCCCGAGCGGCTCAGCGTCACCATCAGGGCCCCTGCCGGGCCGTCTTCCACCAAGTCGTCCTGATCACCCGACTCCTCCGACAGGCGGTCCGTACTCCAGACCGTGCCGGGTGCCGGCCCTGCCGCGCGTGCCTGAAGGGCCTCCAGCAGTGCGGGGGGAACGCTCATCCCGCTGATGGTGCTCTGGCCACCGCGGCAGAGCACCGCGCCGTCGGCGTGCAGCAGATCTCTGAGGGCGTCGTCACCTGCCAGGAGTGAGTCCTCCAAGTCCGACGTGACCCGAAAGATGATCCGGTCGAGGCGCTCGCGGGAAGCGGTGAGTGCCTCGGCCTGCTCTCGTTCCTCGATGACCGCGAGTTGGAGGGAGAAGGCCACGCCGAAGAACTCGCACGCCGCCCGCATTTCCGGGGGGATGGTGACAGCAGCGTAGCCGTGGCAGGCGATCAGCCCCCAGAGCTCGCCTTCCCGGAGGACGCTCACCGACATCGACGACTTCACACCGATGTTCCGCAGGTACTCCAGGTGGAAGCCGGACACCGTGCGCAGCACGGAGTTCGACAGGTCCAGTGGCAGGCCCGAATCGGCTCGGAGCGGAGGGTGCAGACCCACGCTGGTGTCATCCACGTCGGCGATGACCCGGATCCAGTTGTCGCGGTAGAGCCTCCTCGCCTGGGGCGGGATGTCGCTGGCGGGGAACCAGAGTCCGAGCCAGGGCTCCCGGCCCTCGGCGATGTCCTCGGCGACCACCTCTCCCGGCCCGTTCTCCCCGTCGAAGCGGTAGGCGACCACGCGGTCGAAGCCTGTAAGAGCCCGGATCTCACGGGCGGCCGCCTGGCAGCATTCGACTACAGCCGTCGAGGACCGCAGACGCGTCAGAGCTCGCCGGACCCCCTGGTAGAAGTGCGCGAAGTGTGGCGCCGCGACGGTGCGCGACTCGTACTCCAGAACGACCAGAGGCCCGTGCCGGTGCGCGGTCACGTCGAACATTCGGGGGGCACCCGCCACATCGACGGAGACGGGGAGAACCAGGCTTGCCGCATCGTGCTGAGCGCAGACCTGGAGCGCCTCGGCCCAGTGCTCGGGGGACAGGACCCGCGTGATGGGCCCTCCGACCAATTCCTCGGCAGCAATCCCCAGCAGGAAAAGCGTGTTCAGTGCTGCCGTGTCCACGGTGCCGGTGTCGGCCTCCGCCGCGAGCAGGGTGCCGTGGGACTGGATCATGCCCAGCCGGTGAATGGGCTCCCGGACGCATTCGCTGAGGTCGAAGCCGATGGCCGCCGCCGCTTCGGCCTCGCGTTCCGGTTCCGGTAGGGACATCTCTTCTCCCCCGCACAGAGTTCTCGAACCGGCCTGATCGATGTCCGGTTTGCCGCGATCCTTCCATGGTGCCCTGCGGCGGAGAAGCTGCTGCGGTGTGTGTCGTCGCTCCCGGCGGCAGCCAACTGCCGTGGGTGATCAGCCCTTGCGCAACCAGGCGTCCCCCCTGCACCCGTGCCCCGCCCCTGCGCCTCGGAGCGGCCGGTTGCGGGGCCCCGTACAAGTCCCGGACTCGGAGCCAGCCCTTGTCCGGATCCGAGGTGGGGACAGCGGAGGGCAGGGCACGGATTCCTCGCCGGGCCCCGTGCCACTACGTGCCAGGCACAGGGGTGAAGAACGGTCACTTCGTGTGTTGCGCTGCCATCGGTGTACGAGGTGCCGGGACGGGGGTCCAGCTGGTCAGCGGCATAACCGGCGATCAGATGCCGGGAGATTCCCAAGCTCAGAGCGCGAGTTCGATTCTCGTCACCCGCTCCATGCAAAAGCCCCAGGCCAGCGGCCGGGAAGTGCACCTGCCCGTGGTCGGCTCCGGCGCGGCCTGCCCGGCACCGACGGTGCGGTTGTCCAGATCGATGTCCTTTCGGCGGAGTTCGACCTGCGCCTGGGGGCGAAGAGGTCCGTCCGCACCGCGGTAGACCATCAGCCGCCAACGGGGACGGTGGGCGTCGGCGAGCGTGTCGACCTGGTCGAGGATGGCGACGGGCCGTTCGGCCGCGGTCTCCTTTCTCGCGCCTCGGATACGGCAAGGGTGGCGGAAACTGCGTCCGAAGTTTGGTCTAGGTTCTGCCTGTGAACCACAGCCGTTCCAACGCCGGCGCGCCCCCCGAGCCTGACTTGCCGCCGTACCGGGTAGTCCTCTCAGAGACTGATTGGGGTTCGCTCCAGACCGCTTTCGGGGACGGTCAGGACCTTCCCAAGGTCCTGACACGGCTGTTGGAACCCGATCCCAAGGTTCAGGTCTCCGCTTTGTCGGAGCTAGGTGAGATGGTCGGCCACCAGAACAGCATCTACGAAGCCACTGCCCCCGTCGCCATGTATGTTGCCGGTATCCTCGCCCACCCGGCGGCTACGACCCCCCGGCCCTATCGCAACGTCCCCATCCGTGCGGCGCTGTTGAACTGGTTGGCCTCCACGGCCTACGACGCCTCCGACGAGATTGTGGGCCGCACGGAGCAGTACTTCCCTGGCTTCCTCGCCCCCGGCACCATCGTGGCGTCCTTCCGGGACCTGCGCCCGATGCTTTATCGGGCCGTCTCGCCCTTCCTCCGAGACAGCCACGAGGACGTGCGCGAAGCCGCCGTTATCGCCGCGCTCATCCTCGCCGAGCACCCCGCGCTCACCGTGCACCGCGATCACCTCGCCGTGCACGCGCGCGCCATCCTGGACACCATCGGCGACGACCCCAACCGGCGTGTTGCCCAGAAGGCACTCGAAGCGTGGGGCCACGACGTCCCCGACGCTGAGCCTTTCCTGGAGGAGTTCTGGGACTGGGGGCCACACAGCGATGGCCGCAGCTATCGCGAACCGCCCTTCTGACCGATACGCGCATGGCCGGCGGGCTTGTACTCCCAGCGCCGGAAACCGCACCCTCCGGTCGCGAAACCCTGACCGGAACGATCGGTGCCGCAAGCACAAGCCCTCTCGCGCATACTCCAGTATGCTTGGCGTATGTCCTCAACGACTCGCATCACCGTCACACTTCCCAGCGATCAGGTGGCGGAGCTCCGCAAGCTCACGGACAACGTCTCCGGCTACGTGGCGGAAGCCGTGGCCCGCCAGATCCGGCACCAGCTTCTGGGCGACGACCTCCGCCGCCACGAGGAAGAGCATGGAGGCTTCAGCGACGAGGAGCTCGCCGAGGCCCGCGCGAGGATCTTCGGCTCCGCCGGCTCTTCCAAGGACGCGGACGCCGCGTGAGCGAGCGCATCGAGACCGTCGTCCTGGACTCGGAAGGACTCTCCGCCTGGATCGCGCAGGACCGCAAGCTCCTCGCCATGCTGCAGGTCTTCCACGACATGGGAACCGACCTGGTGATCGGGGCCAACACCATCGTGGAAGTCGCCCACTCCCGTACCAACATGCCTCGCCTGAGCTGGGCCCTGTCCCGCATCAAGGTGGAGCCCGTCACCGAACAGGCGGCGAAAGCGGCGGCTGAGCTCCTCAAAGGCGCCGGACTGCACGGGCACAAGTACGCCATCGACGCCACGGTCGCCGAGGTCGCGCTCCGCCAGCCGAAACCCGTCGCCCTGCTGACCTCCGACAGCGACGACATGACCAAGCTCTGCGGCAGCCAGGTCCGCATCATCCCTCTCTGACCCTCCAGGCCACCCGGAGCATGAAGCCCAGCAGGTTCTGGTGCATTGCCGCCACCCGTGCCCCATCCGTGCCCAGCGGAGCGGACAACAGCGGTCATGTACGGCGCCCGGAGACCACTCCAACCGCGCACGTCTCGACCAAACATGCAGGTCAGATCCAATGCGGTCGTTCGGGAACCGTTGATTCCCAAGCTCAGAGCGCGAGTTCGATTCTCGTCACCCGCTCCATGCAAAAGCCCCAGGCCGCCGGCCGGGGGCTTTCTTGTTGTCCGGACCGTTGATCACCCGATGAGTCAGCAGGTTCTGGTGCATTGCCGCCACCCGTGCCCCATCCGTGCCCAGCGGGGCGGACAACAGCGGTCACTTCGCACCGAGACGTCTCGAATCACGAACTCAAGGCCTGCGCGGCATCGCCACCCGGTACGACAAAGCCCCGGACAGTTACCTCGACGAACTCCTGAAGGTCGCCGACTGATCACGACGTCACGCAGGCCCCAGCGCCGTGAACGGGAAGGCG
>NZ_JBHWZS010000173.1:0-17758 GCF_042728155.1 Streptomyces sp. NPDC060209 | reverse complement strand
GCCATGAACCCTAGGGTTCATGGCGGGCCCCTGCCCGTGTCTGCGTCCTTGTCCGCGTCCGAAGCCGGCTACGGCTCCGCTACGAGGCGTCCAGTACGCCTGTGCGGTAGATCGTGCCCGCGCACGCGTTGGCGATCGTGGTCTCCGCGGTCGGCGCCCCCGCCTCCGGGGTGTGCGTGACCGCGATGCTGCCGTCCGCAGGGCCCTCGTCCGCACTGCCGAACTGCGCCGCGGTGTCCGTCGTCCCCGCATCGCTCCCGGTGCCCTCGCCGCCACCGCCGTCGCCGACGGTGGGCGTCGGGCTGGGGGAACCGCCGGTGGTCGGACAGGTGTTGGACGGCACCCAGGCGAAGCGCACCTCGTACGTCATCGTCGGCTTCAGGAACACCGTCCCCGGCTCCAGCGACGGATCGGGCAGCCCGCTCGCGGGGTCACTCGTGGTGTGCTGCACCACCGTGATCTTCAGCGGATCGGCGGCGCCCGCCGCCTGGAAGCCGACTGTGCCGTTGCTGGTCACCGAGCAGGCGGCGCCGGACACATTGGCGATCCTGAAGGTCCCGTACACCGTGCCGTCCGCACCGGCCGCGCCCGACTCGGCGGAGGCGACCCCGAGCTGGTCGGGGTCGCAGGCAGTGGTGGCGGCCTTGTCGGAGCCCGGGGGGTCGTCCAGGCCCGTGGTCCCGCTGTTCTCGGCACCCGGCTGCGATCCCTGCGACGGAGCCGCGGAAGTGCCGGCCTCGCCCTCGGCGCCCTCGCTCTGGCGGTTCGCGGGCCCGGCCGTCTTCCCGCCGTCGGCTTCACCGCCCGCGTCCTCGCCGCTGCCTCCCTGGGCCTGCTGGCCGTGGCCGGCGATGGCGGTATTGGCGGTGGCCGAGCCGTCCGAGTTCGCCACATGGACGAAAGCGGGGACCGCCGTCCCGATCAGCAGTGCCGCGGCCGCGGCACCCACCACTCCCTGTCGCCGCTTGGCGCGCCGGGCGGGCACCGCGCGGTGCAGATGGTCGAGGGTGCCGTCGGAGGGCTCGAGACCCTGGACGGCGCCCTGCAGCATGCGGCGCAGCGCGACCTCGTCCATGCCACCGCCCGAGCCGCCCGGACCTCCCGAACCTGCGGACTCGCCGGCGGCACCGCCGGTCCCGGAGGCACCGCCACCCTTACCGCCGCCGAAGAGCTCGGTCAGCGTGCCGCCACCGCCGAACCCGGCGGCACGGCCGCCCAGGTCACGGCCGCCCAGGTCATGACCGTCCGAGTCATGACCGTCCGAGTCACGACCGTCCGAGTCATGACCGTCCGGCTCACCGGCTTCCGAGTCATGACCGTCCGACGCACCGGCGTCCGGGTCCGCCCCTCGGGCGGTGGGCCCTGAGGCGGCTTCCGCGCCGTCGACCGCTTCGGCGTCCTGCTTCCGTTCACCGTCCTGCTCCGGATCGGTGTTCGGGATGTCCTCCGGCCCGTGGTTCACAATTCCGTTTCCAGTCCGGTCATCGTCGTGCCTGTGCTCGGGCCCGCTCATGCCTGCGCCTCCATCACGACGCGCAGTGCCGCGATCCCCCTGGAGCCGTACGCCTTCACCGAACCGAGCGATATCCCCAGCGTCTCCGCGACCTGAGCCTCCGTCATGTCCGAGAAGTAGCGCAGCACCAGCACCTCGCGCTGGCGGCGCTGCAGCCCTTTCATCGCCTTGATCAGCGCGTCCCGCTCCAACTGGTCGTACGCGCCCTCCTCCGCACTCGCCATGTCGGGCATCGGCTTCGAGAGAAGCTTCAGTCCGAGGATGCGCCGGCGCAGCGCGGAGCGGGACAGGTTGACCACGGTCTGGCGGAGGTACGCGAGCGTCTTCTCCGGATCGCGCACCCGGTTCCGCGCCGAGTGCACCCGGATGAACGCCTCCTGCACCACGTCCTCGCAGGACGCGGTGTCGTCCAGCAGGAGTGCCGCGAGGCCCAGCAGCGAGCGGTAGTGGGCGCGATAGGTCTCGGTTAGATGGTCGACCGTCGTTCCTGCCGCCACCGTCTCCTCAGCGCCCTCGCGCTGCGAAGGCAGCCGGGTGGGTCGCGCAGCGGGCATGGGCGCAATCACCGGCATACCGCCGGGTGCGCGGGGCCGCCGGAGCGGACGCACCGAAGCGCCTCGCAACGGGCCCACCACTGTGATGTCGAGAACCTCTGCCACGCCAGTTGGACACGCTTCCCCCCGTCAGGGTTGTACGCGTACGGCACCGCGTTCGATGCTGTGCGACATGCCCTCATTCGTACCTGCTCTTCCCCAAATGCCCTGAAAATACGTCCAGCCATGCAAGAAGTGACGACATAGACGCGTCGCATCCGTCTAGCGGTTGCGGAGGGCCAGGAGATCATCGTCGGATATGACAACGCCCCAGCTCAAGAGGTTCAGACCAGCGAGTTACCCACAGGGCGCACACAGATCCTACAAAACAGGTTCGATCAGGTACGAGGAAATTCTCCGGCCACGGACTCGGCGATCTGAGCCACGTTGAGAGCCGCGCCTTTTCGCAGATTATCGCCGCAGATGAACATTTCGATGGCATGTGGGTCGTCCATCGACTGCCGAACCCGGCCCACCCAGGTCGGATCGGTGCCCACGACGTCGGACGGCGTGGGGAAGTCACCGGCCGCCGGACTGTCGAAGAGCACCACCCCGGGGGCGGTCGCCAGGACCTCGTGCGCCCGGGCCACGGCCACCTCGTTCTCGAAGCGGGCGTGCACCGACATGGAGTGCGTCGCGACGACGGGTACGTACACGCAGGTCGCCGTCACCTTGAGGTCCGGCAGGCCCAGGACCTTCCGGCACTCCTCACGGATCGCCAGCTCCTCGGACGACCAGCCGTCCCCGGCGTCGGTCCCGGCCCACGGCACCACGTTCAGTGCCACCGGGGCGGCGAAGGGGCTCTTGTCCCCGTCACCCAGCGCCCGCCGTACGTCCCCGGGGCGTGTGCCCAGCTCCGTACCCGCCACCAGGGCGAGCTGTTCGCGGAGCACGGCGACACCGTCGCGCCCAGCGCCGCTCACCGCCTGGTAGGACGAGACGATCAGCTCCCGCAGCCCGAATTCGGCGTGCAGGGCGCCGACCGCGACGATCAGCGACAGCGTCGTGCAGTTCGGGGACGCGACGATGCCGCGCGGTCTGATCCGCACGGCATGAGGATTGATCTCGGGGACGACGAGGGGGACGTCGTCGTCGAGCCGGAAGGCCGCCGAGTCGTCCACGACCACGGCGCCCCGGGCGGCGGCGACCGGCCCCCACTGCGCGGACACCTCGTCCGGCACCAGGAACAGGGCGACGTCCATCCCGTCGAACACGTCCTCGGCGAGCGCGAGGACCTCGGTCTCCTCACCACGCACGACCAGCTTGGTGCCGGCCGCACGCGGAGAGGCGATCAGTCTGACCTCGCCCCAGACATCCGCGTGCTGCGAAAGGATCTGGAGCATGACGCCACCGATCGCCCCGGTCGCGCCGACGACCGCGAGCGAAGGGCGGCGTCCTGTCATCGGCCGGTGCCCCCGTAGACGACGGCCTCGTCCGAGTCGCTGTCGAGGCCGAAGGCGGTGTGCACGGCGCGCACGGCCTCGTTGACGTCGTCGACACGGGTGACCACCGAGATGCGGATCTCGGACGTCGAGATCAGCTCGATGTTCACTCCGACGTTGGACAGCGCCTCGAAGAAGCCCGCGGTGACGCCGGGGTTGGTCTTCATGCCCGCACCGACGAGGGAGATCTTCGCGATCTGGTCGTCGTAGCGCAGCGACTCGAACCCTATGCCGGCGCGGCTGCGCTCCAGGGCGTCGATGGCCTTGCGGCCCTCGGCCTTGGGCAGGGTGAACGTGATGTCCGTCAGACCGGTCGAGGCGGCGGAGACGTTCTGCACCACCATGTCCATGTTGATCTCGGCGTCCGCGATGGCGCGGAAGATCGCGGCGGCCTCGCCCGGCTTGTCGGGAACACCGACGACCGTGACCTTGGCCTCGGAGACGTCGTGGGCGACTCCGGAGATGATGGCGTGCTCCACCTGCTGGTCCCCTTGCGGCTCGTTGCTGACCCAGGTGCCGCGCAGTCCGGAGAAGGACGAGCGGACGTGGATCGGAATGTTGTAACGGCGTGCGTACTCGACGCAGCGGTGCAGCAGCACCTTGGAGCCGGACGCCGCCAGCTCCAGCATGTCCTCGAAGGAGATCCAGTCGATCTTCCGGGCCTTCTTCACGACCCGGGGGTCGGCGGTGAAGACACCGTCCACATCGGTGTAGATCTCACAGACCTCCGCGTCCAGCGCGGCGGCCAGCGCGACAGCGGTCGTGTCGGAGCCACCGCGACCGAGGGTCGTGATGTTCTTGCCCTCCTGGCTCACTCCCTGGAACCCGGCGACGATGGCGATGTTGCCCTCGTCGATCGAGGTCCGGATGCGGCCGGGCGTGACATCTATGATGCGCGCTTTGTTGTGGACCGAGTCGGTGATGACACCGGCCTGGCTGCCCGTGAACGACTGGGCCTCGTGGCCCAGGTTTTTGATCGCCATGGCCAGCAGGGCCATGGAGATCCGCTCTCCGGCGGTCAGCAGCATGTCGAACTCACGCCCGGCAGGCATCGGGGATACCTGCTCGGCGAGATCGATCAACTCGTCCGTCGTGTCGCCCATCGCGGACACCACGACAACCACCTGGTTGCCGTTCTTCTTGGCGTCGACGACTCGCTTGGCGACACGCTTGATGCCCTCGGCATCGGCTACGGAGGAGCCTCCGTACTTCTGCACGACAAGGCCCACGTGCGCTCCTCGCTCAATAATGGTGCGGTCGGCTCAGTTTAACGAGCAGTCCGGAATCGACCTGTCGGTACCGGATGGTGAGATGTCCCGCCCACCACTCGGTACGAAGCCCGTCCCGAACTGCTCGTACCGGACTGTTGCCCCCTCCACCCCGGCGCACGCCTCTTTGTGTCCCAGGACACAGCGGGCACAGCGGGCACAGCGGGCACAGGGGGCTCGGCAGGCACAGCGGCGACAAGCCCGCCGCCAAGAGGCGCTGGGCCGGGACTGCGGCCCCGGGAGCCACAGGACTGGCCCCAGGGGCCAGGGGCCGGTGAACCGGCGCCGGAGGAGCTACAGGACCGGCCGGAGGCCCAGGGGCCCCGCGATCTCCTCGGCCATCACACGCCCCGCCTCCTCGGCCAGGTCCCCGTCGCTCGGGTCCTGGTCGATGTCCAGGCCGTCGAGCTCCTGGAGCGGCTGGTTCAGCCGGATGTGGGCGATCAGCGACTGGAGCGCCCGCAGGGCCGCCGAGGCGGTGGAGCCCCAGTTGGAGAAGTACGAGAACTGCCACCACCACATGGCCTCCGCCGTGCGGTCCGCCTCGTAGTGCGCGAGGCCGTGTCCGAGGTCCGTGACCAGGTCGGCCAGGTCGTCGGAGATGCGATGGGGCACGGGGGCCTTGCGGGGCTCGTACGGGTCGAAGACCTCGGAGTAGACGTCGATGGGCTCCAGGAGCTCCGCGAAGCGTTCACGCAGCCCGTCGGCGTCCGGTTCGGGGCCCAGGTCCGGCTCGTAGCGCTCGTCCGGGAGGATGTCCTCGTAGGCACCGAGTCTCCCGCCGGCCAGCAGGAGCTGGGAGACCTGGAGGAGCAGGACCGGGACGGCCTCTTCGGGCTCCTCGGCCTTGGACACCTCGGTCACCGCGACGATGAACGTCTTGATCTGGTCCGCGATCTGGACGGCGAAGTCGTCCGGATCCTGCTTGACGGAGTTCAGTGTGGCGTCAGACATCGAGGGGACCTCCCGTGGGCACGGTCGCGGACGGTGGGTAGAACATAACGCCACCACGTGTAAAGCCGCAGTCAGATGCCGGGTCACACATCGAGCAGCCGCCTTCCCTCGAAGGCGCGGCCGAGGGTGACCTCGTCCGCGTACTCCAGGTCGCCGCCCACGGGCAGTCCGCTGGCCAGCCGTGTGACCCGCAGGCCCATCGGCTTGACCATCCGGGCGAGGTACGTCGCGGTGGCCTCGCCCTCCAGGTTGGGGTCCGTCGCCAGGATCAGCTCCGTGATGGAGCCGTCCGCGAGCCGGGCCAGCAGCTCCCTGATGCGCAGATCGTCGGGGCCGACGCCCTCGATCGGGCTGATCGCGCCGCCGAGCACGTGGTAGCGGCCCCGGAACTCACGGGTCCGCTCGATCGCCACGACGTCCTTGGGCTCCTCGACCACGCAGATGACCGAGCGGTCACGGCGCGCGTCACGGCAGATGCCGCACTGCTCCTGCTGGGCGACGTTGCCGCAGATCTCGCAGAACCTGACCTTGTCCTTGACCTCGAGGAGGGCGTGGGCAAGACGGCGTACGTCGGTGGGCTCGGCCTGCAGGATGTGGAATGCGATCCGCTGCGCGCTCTTGGGACCGACGCCCGGCAGTCTGCCCAGCTCGTCGATCAGCTCCTGAACCACGCCTTCGTACAACGGAACGCCTTTCCTTTTTGCTGCTCGTACCGTA
The DNA here is from genome assembly GCF_042728155.1 of Streptomyces sp. NPDC060209. Classification (NCBI taxonomy): domain Bacteria; kingdom Bacillati; phylum Actinomycetota; class Actinomycetes; order Kitasatosporales; family Streptomycetaceae; genus Streptomyces; species Streptomyces sp. NPDC060209. The sequence continues at coordinate 11,271 of NZ_JBHWZS010000173.1, read as the reverse complement.
TCCGGTACGCCCGGGTAGCTACAGGGGTCAGAACGGGAGACCCGGCATGCCGCCCAGGCCCTGGGCCAGCGGGCCCAGCTTCTGCTGCTGGAGCTGCTGCGCGTTCTCGTTGGCCGCCTGGACCGCGGCGACCACGAGATCGGCGAGCGTCTCGGTGTCCTCCGGGTCCACCGCACCCGGGTCGATCACCAGGGCGCGGAGCTCGCCGGACCCGGTCACGGTGGCCTTCACGAGACCGCCGCCCGCCTGTCCCTCGACCTCGGTCCTGGCCAGTTCCTCCTGGGCCTCGGCAAGGTCCTGCTGCATCTTCTGGGCCTGCTGGAGCAGCTGCTGCATGTTGGGCTGGCCACCACCGGGAATCACGGTCACTCCTGGCATTTCGACAACGGATTGTTTCGGTATGCCGAGCCTACGTGTTCGCCGGACGCCGTGCCCCACCCGTAGAGGACCAACTCTTTCGGGTGAGTTCTGAAAAGTGCCTGCCGTGCTCCTATACCTGACCAGAGGCCGTACCCACGCGGGAATCCCGCGATTTCGACCCCGCGGCCCACCATTCGGCGGTAGGAAGAGCATGCGTATCCGTACCCATACGCACATCGAAGGTAACGCAGAGTTACACGGTGGGGGCCCCGGTCATATGCCGGTACCCGCCCCCTCCGTGACCGAGAACCGTGCCGACTCCGCGTCGATACGCGCCGAAGGCAGAGTGCAGAGGAGTTCCCCGGTGAGTCAGCCGGAGATGCAGCCCGAAGGGCCGCCCCGCAAGGAGTCCGGCGCGACATCCGGTGCAGGCACCGGAACCGAACGGTCCGGTTCGCGCTACGGTTCGAGCCCCAGGGACCTGACCGGCCGCGCCTTCCCCCTCGGCGACTGGGGCGAACCCGCCGAACGGCTCGACGAGCTCTACCGCTGGGTCGAGGCCGGCGCCATCGAGACCGCCGACTGGTATCTGCGCGACCGGGTCCGCAAGCGGCGCACGGCCAGACTGCTCCGGCTCGGCACTGCGGCAGGGGTGGTCGCGGGCGCGGCCCTCCCCCTGCTCGACCTGACGGGGGAGCTGCACGGGTCGGCCGGCTGGGGCTACCTGTCGCTGCTGCTGGGCGCCGCGTGCATGGCGTGCGACCGGTACTTCGGACTGACCTCCGGCTGGATAAGGAACCTCGCGACGGCACAGGCCGTGCAGCGGCGGCTCCAGGTGCTGCAGTTCGACTGGGCCTCCGAGTGCGTCCGCGAGGTTCTCGGGCCGACGGAGGGCACCGCCAGCGAGGCCGCGGAGCGGTGCCTGGGGGTGCTGCGCCGGTTCTCGGAGGACATCACCGAGCTCGTCCGGATGGAGACGGCGGACTGGATGGTGGAGTTCCGGGCCGGGCCCGCGCCCATGGGGATGCAGTCGCTGGTGTCGGGCGGGCCCGGTGGCCGCCCCGAGCCGGGGGCCGTGCCCGGCCGGCTCACCATGCCCTCTGTGGCCCGGCCGAACATGCCGCGCCAGCGGCCTCCGGAGCCGCCCCGCTGAAGCCGGAGCCGCCCGCCACAGCCGGAGCCGCCCCGCCGTAGGAGCGGGGCGGTCACCGGCAGCCGGTACGGCGGATCAGCTGAAAATGATCATCGAGCCCTGCGCGAGGCTGCGGGTGGCCGCCGCGTGCAGGCCCAGCCAGACGTGCCGCTCCCGGGCGAAGGGGCTCTCGTCGTACGGGACCGGGGCGGCCGGTTCCTCCAGCGTGGTCGGGCCGGCCGGCGGCACGGGGGCGGCCGGCGGATTGGCCGGGTCTATGCCGATGGACGGGGCGACGAACTCCAAGTCGCGCAGCAGGCCGTGGGAGGAGCCCAGCGGGCCGCCGCCCTCCAGGAGCTGGTCGCCGGAGAGCGGGTGGGGGAAGTCCACCGGGACGTACGCTCCGGCGTGGTCGTAGTGCCAGACCAGGTGCGACTCCTGCGCGCTCTGCTCGAACATCTCCAGCAACTGCTCGTAGTCCCCGCCCAGTTCGTCGACGGGTGTGACGGCGAGGCCGCTCAGCTGGAGCAGGTAGGCGCGGCGCAGGAAGTGCAGGGCGTCGTAGTCGAAGCCCGCGACCGGGGCGACGTCCCCGGTGAGTCCTGGCATGTAGGCGTAGACGGGCACGGGCGGCAGCCCCGCCTCGGTCAACGCCTTGTCGTAGACGGCGATCTCTTCGGCGAACGGGTTGTCGGGGCTGTGGCACAGCACATCGACGAGGGGGACCAGCCACAGGTCACAGGCCACGAAGTCTCGCTCTCCAACGGGTTCGTGCGATGGTCGGGCCAGCGTAATGCGGCCGGGACCCCGCGCACAGGGTGCGGGGCACCCTCCGGCGGGTACGTGCTCAGCCGTGACCCGGGTGCGGGGGGTTGTCGGCGGCCAGCCGGTCCGCCCAGTCCATCCCGTGCGCGTAGTAGGCGTCCAGCACCGCGCGTACGGCGGGCCCGTCGGCAGCCGTGATCGCCTCCACCAGCTCCTGGTGGCCGTTCCACAGCCAGTCGCACACGTCGGCGTCCCCCCGGAGGTACGGGACGGCGAAGACCCAGGCCTGCATCCGGAGCCGTTGCAGGAAGTCGTTGATGTAGGTGTTGCCGATGACGGCGCCGAGTTCCCGCCAGAACCGCAGGTCGTAGCCGATGAGGATGTCGAGGTCGCCACTGCGCGCGGCCCGGGTGGCCTCCTCGGCCCGGCGGCGCACGGAGACGAGGGCGGGCCGGTGGACGGCGAGCACGGCGGGTGCCGAGCCGGTCCCGTCGAAGATCTCCCGGAACACCCCGTCTATGACCAGGGCACGCGCCCGCACCATCGAACGGTAGTCGGCGACGGTGAATTCGCGGACCCGGAAGCCGCGGTGCTGGTCGGATTCGAGCAGCCCCTGCGCGGACAGGTCGAAGAGCGCTTCGCGCACGGGTGTCGCGGACACGCCGTACTGCTCGGCGATCTGCTTGACGGTGAATTCCACCCGGGGCTGCATACGCCCCGCGAGGACCTCGTCACGCAGCGCGTCGGCGATCTGCTGCCGCAGCGTACTGCGGGTCACACCTCCGCTCGCACCCATGACGCCCCCTCCCGTTCTCGGCTTGGGTCACCATAAGCCAGGGCAAGTGCCCGGTTCCGGGCACGGGGGAGGGCGTCGTGTCCGGTGCCGTCTACACGGTGTGCTCGTCGGCGACCGAGAGGGCAGCGTCCAGGGCCGCGAGACCCTCCTTCGCCTCGGCCTCGGTGATGTTGCAGGCGGGGACGACATGGGTGCGGTTCATGTTGATGAAGGGCCAGAGGCCGTTCTTCTTGCACGCTGCACCGAACGCCGCCATCGGGGCGTTGGCCTCGCCGGTCGCGTTGTACGGGACCAAGGGCTCCCGGGTCTCCCTGTCGCGGACGAGCTCCAGCGCCCAGAACGCGCCGAGCCCCCGCACCTCGCCGACGGACGGGTGACGCTCCGCGAGCTCGCGCAGGCCGGGGCCGAGGATGTGCTCGCCGAGGTGTGCGGCGCTCTCGACGGTCTTCTCGTCCTCCATCACGTTGATCGTCGCGACGGCGGCGGCGCAGGCCAGCGGGTGGCCGGAGTAGGTGAGTCCGCCGGGGTAGGGGCGGGTCTCGAAGGTGGCGGCGATCTCGGCGCTGATCGCGACGCCGCCGAGCGGCACGTAACCGGAGTTGACGCCCTTCGCGAACGTCAACAGGTCCGGCACGACGTCGTGGTGGTCGGCGGCGAACCACTTCCCGGTGCGGCCGAAGCCGGCCATCACCTCGTCCAGCACGAAGACGATCCCGTACCGGTCGCAGATCTCGCGTACGCCCGCGAGATAGCCGGGCGGCGGCGTCATGATGCCCGCCGTGCCGGGGATCGTCTCCAGGACGACGGCCGCGACGGTCGCCGGGCCCTCGAAGGCCAGCGTGTCCTCGAGGTGCTGGAGCGCGCGGGCGCACTCCTCGGCCTCCGTCCGTGCGTAGAACGGGGAGCGGTAGAGGAACGGCGCCCAGAAGCGGACGACGCCCGCCGACCCTGTGTCGGACGCCCAGCGGCGCGGGTCGCCGGTGAGGTTGATCGCGGTGGCGGTGGCTCCGTGGTACGAGCGGTAGGCGGAGAGCACCTTGTGGCGTCCGGTGTGCAGCCGGGCCATGCGGACGGCGTTCTCTACGGCCTCGGCACCGCCGTTGGTGAAGAAGATCTTGTCCAGGTCGCCGGGGGTGCGCTCGGCGATGAGGCGGGCCGCCTCGGAGCGCGCCTCGACGGCGAACGCCGGCGCGAACGTGGCGAGCCTGCCCGCCTGCTCCTGGATCGCGGCGACGACGACGGGGTGCTGGTATCCGATGTTGGTGAAGACGAGACCGCTGGTGAAGTCCAGGTAGCGGTTGCCGTCGTAGTCCCAGAAGTACGCCCCCTCGGCGCCGGCGACGGCGAGCGGGTCGATCAGGCCCTGGGCGGACCAGGAATGGAACACGTGCGCGCGGTCGGCGGCCTTCACGGCCGCGCCCGCTGCGGGGTCGATGTACGGGGCGCGAGGGGCATCGGGGCTCATGCGGGCGAGCGTATGCGGCATCGCGGCCGTCCTCCATGGCCACTGTGTACGGCGTGGGCCGCCCGGCTCGGCAGGGTGTCGGGTTCCCGCCCGGAACCGGTCATCCAATTGACAGCATGCTGTCATCATGACAGTCTCTTGTCATAAGGTCCCGTGCTCCGCCACCGGAGGTCATCATGACCAGCACGACCGTTCACCTGGCCGTCTACGACACCTTCGCCGACTGGGAGCCGGGCTTCGCCACGGCACACCTCACCCAGCACGGGTACACCGTGCGGACCGTCGGCCTCACCACCGCACCCGTGACCACCATGGGCGGAGTGCGCATCCAGCCCGACCTCGCGCTCGACGGGCTGGACCCCGGCGACAGCACGCTGCTCGTCCTCACGGGCGCGTCCCTCTGGGACACCGGCGACACCCTCGCCCCCTTCGCCCGTGCGGCGCGGACCTTCCTGGACGCCGGAGTGCCGGTGGCGGCCATCTGCGGGGCGACCGCGGGGCTGGCCCGCGAGGGGCTGCTCGACGACCGCCCCCACACGAGCGCCGTGTCGTTCTACCTCGCGGCCACGGGATACGCGGGCGGCGCGCACTACGTGGAGGCCGACGCGGTGACCGGCTCCGGCTCCGGCGGAGCGTCGCACGGCGCCCTCGTCACGGCGGGGCCGACCGAGCCGGTCGCTTTCGCCCGCGAGATCTTCGGCCTGCTCGGGGTGTTCGAGCCGAAGAAGCTGGACGCCTGGTACCGCCTCTTCCACGACTCGGACGCGAGCGCGTACGAGGTGCTCCAAGGATGAGCGGGGAGAACACCGCGGACGATGAGAACGGCGCCCGGTTCAGTCGCACCGCGATCGGGGTGTTCCGGCTCAACGGCCAGTTCCTGTCCCTCGCGGAGGAGCTGGCCGGGCCCGCGGGGCTGACAGCGGCCCGGTGGCAGGTCCTCGGCGCGGTCCTGACCGAGCCGCTTCCCGTGTCGGGGATCGCCCGCGCGATGGGGATCACCCGGCAGAGCGTGCAGCGGATCGCCGACCTGCTGGTGGCCGGGGGCCTTGCCGAATACGTCGCGAACCCGGCCCACCGCCGGGCCAAGCTGCTCCGGCCCACTGCGGAGGGCCGGGCCGCGGTGAGCCGGATCGGCCCCGCCCACGCGGAGTTCGCCGCGCGGCTGGCCGAGGAGCTGGGCGAGGAGGAGTTCGCGCGGACCGTCCAGGTGCTGGAGCGGCTCTCGGCCGCCATGGACACCCTGACGTCCCGGACCGGATCGCCGCCGGAATCCTCCCGGGGCTGAGGGCGGGCTCCACGGCACACCCGCCGCTATTCTCGACCCACGGTCGGACATGGCCGCACGGGGGAGGAAGCGCACCATGGAGAAGCTGAGCTCCGGCGATCCGCAACGCATCGGCAGCTACCGTCTGTTGGGGCGCCTCGGTGCCGGCGGGATGGGCCAGGTGTTCCTGGCCCGGTCGGACCGCGGCCGCACCGTCGCCATCAAACTGGTCCGGCCCGAGCTCGCCGAACAGCAGCATTTCCGCGACCGTTTCCGGGCGGAGGTGCAGGCCGCCCGGAAAGTCGGCGGTTCCTGGACCGCGCCCGTGCTCGACGCCGGAGTGGACGCCGCGGTGCCGTGGGTGGCCACCGGTTACGTCGCCGGCCCCTCGCTCCACGGCATCGTCTCGGGACGTCGGGGCGCCCTGGCCGACTCGGGGGCGTACGGTCCGCTCCCCGAGCGCTCCGTCCGCATCCTGGGCGCCGGGCTCGCCGGGGCGCTCCAGGACATCCACCGCGCCGGACTGATCCACCGTGACCTGAAGCCCTCCAACGTCCTGGTGACGATCGACGGCCCTCGGGTCATCGACTTCGGTATCGCCCGGGCTCTGGACACCGTCACCGACGGCGGCCTCACACGCACCGGCGCGATGATCGGCTCACCCGGTTTCATGTCGCCCGAGCAGGTGCGGGGCGAGCGCGTGACGACGGCGTGCGACGTCTTCTGCCTCGGCTCCGTGCTGGCGTACGCGGCGACCGGCCGGCTGCCGTTCGGTGTGGCGGACAGCGGGGTCCACGCCCTGCTGTTCCGGATCGCGCAGGAGGACCCGGACCTCACAGGCGTGCCCGTCGACCTGGTCGAGCTGATCCGGGACTGCCTGACGAAGGACCCGGCCGCGCGGCCCTCCACGGACACCGTCCTGGAGCGGCTGGGCGATACGGACACCACGGAGCCGTGGCTGCCCGGTGCGCTGATCGCCCAGCTGGGCCGGCACGCGGTGGAACTGCTGGATTCCGAGGACCCGGAAGAGAGCGGCCCCGAGGAGGACGGCCCGGCGAAGGGCACCCGGGCAAAGAGCCCGCAGACGGCGCCGCCCGCGCCCGTGGCACCCACTCCCGCTCCGCCCACTCCCGCTCGGCCCGCTCCTCCCGCGCCGGTTCGCCCTCCCGGCGCCGCGCACGGGTTCCCCACACTGGTCGGCCCGCCCCCGCCGGTACCGCAGCGGACGCCGCCGCCCTCGTACGGCTACCCCCAGCAGCCCGCCCCCGCCTACGGATACGGGCCCACTCCCCCGTACGGCCCGCCCGCCCGCTTCGCCCCGCCCGCCCCCGAGCGCCGCCGCGGGGCGGGCTCCACCGTGCTGCTGGTCGCCGTCGCGCTGCTCGTCGCCGTGGGGGCGGGCTGGGGGGTCTACGCCTTCATGCGGAGCGGGGACGGCGGGCCGACGGCGTCCCCGGCCGGCAGCGTCTCGCCCTCCGGTTCCCGGTCCGGCTCATCCCCTGACGGAACGAAGCCGAACGGCACGAACCCCGATGCCAAGAGCTCCGACGGCACGGGCGCGGACGGCACCGTCCCCTCCGGATTCCTGGGCACCTGGTCCGGCAGCATCGACGGCGGAGGGGGAGCGTCCACCCGCCGACTCGTCATCCAGCAGGGCGAGGTGGGCGACACCGTGCTGTCCCTCACCGCCGAGGGCCCGCTCGACACGGGTGGCTCCTACCACTGCGTGTTCCAGGCCGAGCTGGAGAGCGAGCCCTCCTCCGGAGGCCCCGTCCGTGTCGGGCCCTCCCGGGTCACCGAAGGCGAACCGCTGACGTCATGCACCCCGGGGGAGTCCACCGTCCTGACGCTGCTGCCCGACGGCACCCTGCACCGCGAGATCACCTCCACCGGCAAGAGCCTGACGTACACGAAGACGGGCTGAGCGGCTCACGCCGCGAGGTCCACCGCCCGGAACGCGAGCCACAGGTCGTACCGCGCGCTCGGCGTCTGGAGCAGCGACCGGCACAGCAGCGCCTCCAGCCGGGTGAGACGCTTGCGCGCGCCGGGCACGGAGATGCCCAGTTCGGCCGCTGCCGGGCTCAGTTGGGCCTCGCAGCGCAGCCATGTCCGCAAGGTGTCCTCACCCATGGGTCCGGCCTGGGTGAGGGTCCGCAGCTGCTGGGCGGCCCAGTCCTGGACGCCGGGGGCGCTCAGGATCGTGTCGAGGTCCTCGGAAACCGCCGGGCCTCCGGGGTGGGGTCGGTGCAGCGCCGGGGTGGCCCTGATCCGGAGAGCCAGGTCGACGGCCGCCTGGTCCGCGACCCGGTTCAGGTCCAGGCCGAGGAGTTCGCCGACGAACTTCACGCGCGCGGCCAGGGTGTTGCGGTGGATCTTCAGATGCTGGGTGGCATGGGAGGAGAACGCCAGCCAGGAGGCGACGGTCGCCGACAGTTCCTGACAGCCCGGGTCCTGCGAGCGGCGCGGCAGATGGGCGAGGAGGGGCGCGAGCAGGGCATCGGCCCACCGTGCCCCGGCGGCTCCGACGACCAGCGCCGGCTCCGCGGCCGCGCCGAATCTGGCATGGCGGCCGGGGAGTCCACGGGCGACGGCGAGGGCGTGGAAGGCCTGCTGGTAGGCGGTCGCCGTGTCGGGCAGCCGCACTTCCTCACTGACGCCCACGACACAGTCGTCCACGAGTCCGGCGACGGCCAGGCCGAGCGTGCGCCCGCTCTCCGGTCCCTCCGCTCCAGCCTCCTCGTCCGCCGGCACGATCAGGATCAGATGACGGGCGTAGACCGGGCAGCGCACGATCCAGGTCCGGCCGCCGGAGGCGTCCGTGCAGATCCGGGCCACCTCGTCCCGCTGCCCGCCGGAGCACTCGACGACACAGACGCGTACGGGGTCGGGCAGCTTCGGCCGCAGGGCGCCCGCCACCTGGTGGGCGATCGAGAGCTGGCCCGTCATCAGCAGATGCAGTACGGCCTCGCGGCCCCGGGACTCCGCGAGGTCGACCCGCCGCCGCTTGCGTTCGACGCTCTCCGACGCCCAGGACAGGGCCAGCGGCATCACGGCGTCGGCCATCAGCGTGCTCAGCCCGCCGGGCAGCGGCTTGGGCGCGACGAGGGCGAGGACCGGGCCGCGGTCCCCGGGTGTCCGGTCGAGGGGGAGCAGCAGCGCGGCGCACTCGTCGGTGTCGAGGGTGTACGAGCCGGCGCCCCGGGCGGTCAGCTCCCGCGCGGCCCGGGCGGCGATCCCGGCCGCTTCGTGGCCCGGCCACCGGACGTTCCCGGCCACGGCCTGGAGCACCGTGCCGTCCCCGTCCACGATCCCGGCCCAGCCCTCTGCCCGCCGGGCGAGCCTGCGCAGCAGCTCCGGCGAACCACCGGTCCGCGCCAGCCGGTACATCAGCAGTACGTCGTCGGCCCGTTCCCGCGCTGGCACGTGTCCTCCGATCCTCCCCGAAACCGGAGTGCAGAGTACCGGTACGGCTGTGCGGTTTGATACCCGTCGTGAGCCACACGGTGCGAATTGAATCTCCCGGCCCGCCGCCCCGTCCCCCTAGAGTCCCCAGCGTGTTCCGGGACGCTCGGGGGACGTCGGGGGACTTCACGACGTCCCGGATCCGGGGGCCCGAGGACGTCGGGGGACGTCCGGGCGGCACGGCGGCAGCGGCTCACGGGGGTGGTCGCTGTCGTCGGTCCGCGGCGACTGTCAGTGGCCCCGCCTAGCGTGGTTCTCGACCGTGTCGTACGCCGGACGAGGGGCCCTGCCGTGGAATTCCGTATGGAACGTGGCGCACTGACCGATGCCGTCTCCCGGGCGGCCCGGGTGCTGCCCGCGCGTTCGCCCGTCCCCGTCCTCGGCGGACTGCTCCTCGATGCGGACGCCGACCGACTCCGGGTGTCCGGGCTGGACTTCGAGGCCTCCGCGCGCGTCGAGGCGGAGGCTCATACCATCCGGCCCGGGAAGGTGCTTGTCATGGGGCGGCGCCTGCTCGACATCTGCAAGGTGCTGCCCGAGGGCCCCGTGGAGTGCGCGGTGGAGGGCTCCCGCTTCACGGTCACTGGAGACGGCTCGCGCTTCGGTCTCTCGGTCCTGCCCCTCGACGACTACCCCGCGCTGCCGCCGCTGCCCGAGGTCCGCGGGGCGGTGGACGCCGGGGAGTTCGCCTCGGCGGTCGCGCAGGTGGCGGTGGCCGCGGGGCGGGACGACACCCTGCCGACGCTCACCGGGATCCGCCTCGGGCTCGACGGCTCCACGATGACGCTGGCGGCGACGGACCGCTACCGCTTCGCGGTGCGCGCCCTGCCGTTCAAGGCGACGGCGCCGGACGTGGCGGCCGATGTCGTGGTGTCGGCCCGCCGGCTGACCGAGATCGCCCGGTCACTCGGCAGGTCCGGACAGGTCGATGTCGCCGTGGACGGGGGGTCGGTCGGATTCGAGCACGCCGGGACGCGTACGACGGTGCGCCTGCTGGACGGCAGACTGCCTCGTCACGACAAGCTGTTCGCGATGACGGACCCAGCGGCCGCGGTGATGGACCGGGCCCGCCTGGTGGAGGCCGTCAAGCGGGTCTCCGTGGTCGCGGACGGCGGCAGCCCGCTGCAGATGACGTTGTCCCCCGGGCCTGACGGCTCGGCCCTGCTGCAGGCGGGATTCGAGGACGACGTGGCCTCCCAACGCCTGCCGGCGGCCTTCGACGGCACCGCGGAGATGACGGTGGCCTTCAACCCCGCCTATCTGATGGACGCCCTGTCCTCCTTCGAGGACACGACGGTCCGGATGAAGCTGATGGGGCCCGGGCAGCGCGCCATGATCACCGTCGGGGAGGACACGGGAACAGCCACGCACGAGCACCTGCTGATGTCCGTGAAGCCGGCGCTGCTCTGACCTCTTCGCCGGGCCCCCTCGGGCCCCGAGGGTGCCTCACTCCGGGAGCGTCGCCGTCTCCCCGACCGCGGCGAGCAGCCAGATGGGGAATTCCGGATCGGCCTGCCCGACGGCGAGACCGAGCCACCGCGTGCCCCCGGGCACACGCCAGACCTGCATGCTGCCCGCCAGATTGCAGAGCTGCCCCATCGGCTCCGGAGCGGCGCCCGCGCCCTCGCCCTCATCGTCCTGCTCCAGGAACGGCCAGAGGTCGACGGTCTCCGGCTCGCCCCACCGTTCGCTCAACGCGGTCGCCAGGACGCTGAATTCGGCCTCGATCTCCTGCTCGGCGGGTTCGACGAGCTCGGGGGAACGGTCGTCCCAGAAGTCCCGGCTCGCCCGCAGGATCAGCAGATGATGCCCGGGTCCGCTGCTGCGCACACCGTTGTCCTCGCTCTCCTCCCCTGCGGGGAAGGGCAGGGCGAGGACGCTGTCGATCTGCGCGAGGCGGTCCTCGGTGGTCGTGGGCGGGGTGCCGGCGCTGTCCGTGTCCATGGTGCGTGATCCTGCCAAGCACGCTTCCCGGAACGCGAATCGGGGGGGCCCCCGCCGGTGGCCGGGGGCCCCCCCCACCCCCG
>NZ_JBHWZS010000172.1:0-17811 GCF_042728155.1 Streptomyces sp. NPDC060209 | reverse complement strand
CGGTAATCGGGCGGCCGGCCTGCGGGTCAGTAGCGGTACTGCTCGTTCTGGCCGGTGTCGTATCCGTTGCCGTACGGGGCGGGCTGGACGGGGGCTTCCGGCGGCAGCGGGGGGTACTGCTCGCTCTCGCGCTGCTGCGGAACCCACACCCCGCCCGGCGGGGTGTCCGCGTACTGCTGCCCGGTGTACGGGTCCGCGGGCTGCTGCGCGGTGCCGTATGAGGGGTCGTAGCCGTTGCCGTAGCTGTCGTACGGGGCGTACTGCCCGGTGCCCGCGGTGGTGCCGGTGCCGATGTAGGGGTCGGAGTAGGCGGCGTAACCCGCCTGGTCCGTGCCGTAGTCGTACTGGCCCGCGTAGGTGCCCTGGTCCTGGTACGTGTCCTGGCCGGGGTAGCTCCCCTGCCCGCCGTAGGAGTCCTGGGCGGCCGGCTGGCCGTAGCCGCCGTAGGGGTCGTAGGCGGCGTACTGCGGCTGCTGTTCGCCGTGCTGGTCCTGATGGTGACCGCCGCCGGCCGGAGCGGGGTCGGTGTAGATGCCGTACTGCCCGGTGTCGTCCGGCAGCGGCTCCGGTGCGTAGACCGCCGCGGGCGCGGCCTCCGCCTGCTGGGACGCCCCCTCGTACTCCAGGCCCGAGACCTCGAGTACGGGATCCTGAGCGGCCGGGCCCCCGGCCCCACGGCGACGGCGGCTCTCACCCGGGCTGCCGCCTATGGCCCAGCCGGTCGAGAAGCCCCGCCGGAAGGAGAGCGTCACATACGTCTGGCCCGTCGCGAAGGCGATCGCCCCGATGACGATCACCAGCACGGAGGGGATAAGAACACCGAGGACCACACCGAGGAAACCGGCGAAGGCGAGCAGACGCCAGCGCAGGCGCGCCTTGTACTGCAGGAGCACCTCGCCCAGCAGCCACAACGCCACTATGCCGAATGCGATGTAGAGGACCGTCCAGCCCACGCCCGCCCCCTCCTACGGCCACCGCCCCGGTTGGTGGCGGGTACGGCCGGTCACGACTGCTTGTGCAGTCCGAGATTCTCGTAGATCTCGAGTGTCGCCGTCGAGTTGTTGAGCGTGATGAAGTGCAGCCCCGGGACACCCTCGGAGAGCAGTTTCGCGCAGAACTCCGTGGCGAACTCGATGCCAATGGAGCGTACAGCGGCCGGGTCGTCCTTTGCGGCGAGGATGCGCTCTTTCAGCGAGGAAGGCAGGGACGCGTTGCTGAGCTGCGCGAATCGCTCCAGCTGCTTGACGCTGGTGAGCGGCATCACCTCGGGAATGACCGGGGTGTCGCAACCCGCAGCGACCACACGGTCACGCATCTGCAGATAGCTTTCCGGATGGAAGAACATCTGGGTGATCGCGTAGTCGGCACCGGCGCGGCACTTGTCCACGAAATGACCGATGTCGGAGTCCCAGTCGGCGGACCGCGGATGCATTTCCGGAAAAGCCGCGACGCCGACGCAGAAATCGCCGGCTTCCTTGATCAGCCGGACGAGATCCGCCGCGTACCGCACGCCCTGCGGGTGCTCGATCCACTCGCCCATCGGGTCGCCGGGCGGGTCTCCGCGCACCGCGAGGATGTTGCGGATCCCGGCGTCGGCGTACTGCCCGACCATGTTGCGCAGCTCGGCGACCGAATGGTCGACGGCGGTGAGGTGCGCGACCGGTGTGAGCGTGGAGTCCGCGGCGATCTGCTGGGTCGCCCGGACCGTCCCGGCGCGGGTCGAACCCCCGGCCCCGTACGTCACGGAGACGAAGCTCGGTGCCACGGCCTCGACACGGCGCAGGGCGTTCCAGAGGTTCCGCTCGCCCTTCTCGGTCTTGGGCGCCCAGAATTCGAACGAGAACGACGTCTCGCCGGTCGCGAGCAGCTCACGCACGGTGCGCGCGTGATCTGTCCTGGTGGAAGGTGTGCCAAGGGCCATACTGGGAGGTTAACCAGGGCCCGGCGGTACCCCAACCAGAGGGGGCGAATTGACCGGAATGAGGTGGATTTTGTCCACCCCTCGGACACCCCTCCGATGCTCACGCCGAAGCTTCGTCCCGGTGCCCCTGCGACACGCTTCGGGCAGTCCGCCCCGAGCGGGTGCGAGCCCGCCCGGTTCAGGCGGTGCGTGCCCGGATGCGCCGCGCGAGCGACGCGGCCGCAGCTGCCGGGTCCGCCGCCTCGGTGATCGCCCGGACGACGACGACACGACGTGCGCCGGCGTCCAGCACCTCGTCCAGATTGCCGGCGTCGATCCCGCCGATGGCGAACCAGGGACGCGTCGTGCCGAGCGAGGCGGCGTAGCGCACGAGGCCGAGGCCCGGGGCGTGCCGGCCGGGCTTGGTCGGGGTGGGCCAGCAGGGGCCCGTGCAGAAGTAGTCGACCCCCGGCTCCGCGACGGCCGCGTCGACCTCCGCCTCGGCATGGGTGGAGCGGCCGATCACCGCGTCGCCGCCCATGACGGCACGGGCGGCGGGCACGGGCAGATCACCCTGCCCGAGGTGCAGCACGTCGGAGCCGATCGCATGGGCGACGTCCGCCCGGTCGTTCACCGCCAGGAGCGCACCGTGGCGCTTGCAGGCGTCGGCGAGGACCGCGAGGTGTTCGAGCTCCTCGGCCGCCTCCATGCCCTTGTCCCGCAACTGCACGATGTCCACGCCGTTGGCCAGCACGGCGTCGAGGAACTCGGGGAGATCACCCTGCCGCTTGCGGGCGTCCGTGCACAGGTAGAGCCGGGCGCCGGAGAGCTGGTTGCGAGGCGTGGACATGATGAATTCCCCCGTCGGTGCGTGGATGGATCTCTGATGCGGCGACGAATCGCCCGTACGTCGATGGATCACCGTGCCGGCAGTCCGGTAACGGCGGAGTGCGGGCCGCGTGTGCCACGGCCCGCACTCCACTCACGGTCGTCCGGTCAGACGGCGAGCGCCTGGGCGCGGCGCTTCACCTCCGTACCGCGATTCTCACTCAGGGCCTGCGCGGGGGTTCCGGGCAGGCTCGGGTCGGGGGTGAAGAGCCATTCCAGCATCTCTTCGTCGTTGTAGCCGTCGTCCCTCAGGAGCGTCAGGGTCCCTACGAGACCCTTGACCACCTTGTCGCCGTCGATGAAGGCGGCAGGCACCTGGAGCGCGCGGTTCTCACCACGTCGTACGGCGATGAGCTGGCCTTCCTTGACCAGCTGCCGTACGCGCGTCACCTCGACATCGAGCATTTCCGCGATGTCGGGAAGGTGGAGCCATGCGGGGACGAGAGCATCGATCTTTGCGTCAATCTCGGTCACAGGGACAAGCGTGCCATCCCGGACCGACAGTCGGTACCCGGGCCGACCGTACGTGGCCGTCACTGCCCCCGGAGCGCCGTCGATTTCAGCGGGACGGAGGAGTCGGCGGCCCTCACCGGATCGATCCGCGCCCCGGCTTCGACGAGCTTGCGCCCCTGCGCCAGGTCGCGGGGCCTGCTGACGGCCAGCACGGCCACCAGGACCCCTTGCCGCAGCCAGCAGACCGTCCAGGACGGGTCCGCGGGGTCGCCCCGCCACAGCAGCGTGTCGGCGCCGGTGTGATGTCCGGCGTACTGGACGAAGCGTCCGAACTGCTCGGACCAGAAGTAGGGCACCGGGTCGTACGTCCTGACGACACCGTCCGCGAGGGCGGCGGCGACCGTTCGGGGCCCCTGGAGGGCGTTGTCCCAGTGGTGGACCAGGAGCCGCTCACCGTAGCGGGCGGAGGGGAAGGAGGCGCAGTCGCCCACCGCGTAGACATCGGGCAGTGAGGTGCGCAGCGAGCTGTCGGTGGTGACCGAGCCGTCCGGGCCGAGTGCGATGCCCGAGCCCGCGAGCCACGCGGTCGCGGGCCGGGCACCGATGCCCACGACCACCGCCCCGGCGGGGATCACCCGGCCGTCCGCCAGGTGGACGGCGCCCTGTTCGACGCGTGCGACCCGGGCGCCGGTGAGGAGTTCGGCTCCGCTCTCGGCGTACCAGCCGGCCATCGGAGCGGCGACCTCGGCGGGCATCGTGCCGGCGAGTGGGCGGCCGGCGGCCTCGACGACGGTGACCGCGCAGCCGGCGGCACGGGCCGCGGTGGCGAACTCGGCGCCGATCCAGCCCGCTCCGACGACGACCACGTCGTGCTGCCGCTCCAGGACGGGCCGCAGCCGTGCGGCGTCGTCGAGGGTTCGCAGCAGATGGACGCCGGGCACGCCCTCGGAACCCGGCAGTCCGACGGGTTCCGCTCCGGTGGCGAGGACCAGCACGTCGTAGCCGACGGGCCCCTCCGGGGTGTCCAGCTCATGCGCCTCGGCGCGCAGGCCGGCCACATCGAGCCCCAGGCGCAGAGTGATGCCCAGGGACTCGAAGTCGACGTCGAAAGCGGAGTCCTCGGCCTTGCCGAGCAGTACCGCCTTGGACAGGGGAGGCCTGTCGTACGGCTGGTGCGGTTCGGCTCCGATCAGGGTGACCGGGCCCGTGAACCCCTGTTCGCGCAGGGCCACGGCCGTCTGCACGCCGGCCATGCCCGCGCCCACGATCACGACTTCCCGCGGCCGGTCTCCCGCTGCCGGGTCCTGCGTCTGCTCGTCCACCCGTCCACCCTAGCGATCTGATGCGCCGTCAGCTCGCGAGCTCTTCCACCACGCTCGTCCCGCTGCCCTGCTGGGACTCCCATTCCCATGTCTCGTCCAGGCGGACCCTGCCGTCGGACAGGTCCGTGACGGTCGAGACGCAGTGCCCGGAGGAGGTCGTTCCGTCCTGCTTCAACTGGACGTAGCGGAAGTCCAGGGTGTCCGCGTCCCGGGTGCCGACGAGGTGACCGCGGACGACGTCACCGCCCGCGTACTCGGCCCATATCCGGCCGTCCCGCTCGTGGTACGAGAACCGGGTGAGAGTACCGACCTGGCCGGGGGCCTGGTCGGCGACCGGCGAGAGGACGAGTCCGTCGAGCGAACGGGCCACGGGCACTGCTCCCTTACTGGCTGCGGGCGGTGGGGTTTAGGCTGGCCACCGTAAGGCACTCGCGGGAGTCCGGACGCACCGGGCTGAGAGGGAGGCTGACCGGCCTCCGACCGTACGAACCTGATCCGGGTCATGCCGGCGAAGGGAGGGGCTGGACGCCCATGCGCATCTCCGCAGACAGTTCCGACGTCCTGGTCGTCGGAGGCGGCATCATCGGCCTGGTCACCGCCTGGCGGTCGGCCCAGCACGGCCTGCGCACCACGCTGGCCGATCCGGAACCGGGCGGCGGAGCCGCCCAGGTGGCGGCCGGGATGCTCGCCGCCGTCACCGAGCTCCACTACGGCGAACAGACCCTGCTGGGCCTCAACGTGGCCTCCGCCAAGCGCTATCCGGCGTTCGTGGCCGAGCTGGAGGAGGCGAGCGGGCAGACGACCGGCTTCCGCGCCTGCGGCACCCTCTCCGTCGCGCTGGACTCCGACGACCGGGCGCATCTGCGGGAGCTGCACGCGCTGCAGCAGCGTTCGGGGCTGGAGTCCGAGTGGCTCAGCGGCCGTGAGTGCCGGCGCCTGGAGCCGATGCTCGCGCCGGGTGTGCGCGGCGGGCTGCGGGTCGACGGCGACCACCAGGTGGATCCCCGACGGCTGGCCTCGGCACTGGTCACCGCGTGCGAGCGGGCGGGCGTGGTCTTCCGCCGCGCCTGGGTCCAGCGGCTCTCCGTCACGGGCGGCCGTGCGACGGGAGCCGTACTGGCGGACGGTACGGAACTCGCCGCCGGCCAGGTGGTGCTCGCCGGCGGCAGCCTCAGCGGCAGGCTCGCCGGGCTGCCCGGGGCCGTCGTGCCGCCGGTACGCCCGGTCAAGGGGCAGGTGCTGCGGCTGACCGTGCCTGCCGCGTACGCCCCCTTCCTCAGCCGGACGGTGCGGGCCGTGGTGCGCGGCAGCCATGTCTACCTGGTCCCGCGCGCCGACGGTGAGCTGGTGGTCGGCGCGACCACCGAGGAGCTGGGCTGGGACACCACGGTCACCGCGGGCGGGGTGTACGAGCTGCTTCGTGACGCCCATGAGCTGATGCCGGGCATCACCGAGCTACCACTGACCGAGACCCGGGCAGGTCTGCGGCCCGCGTCGCCGGACAACGCGCCGATGCTGGGCCCCACGGCTCTGCCCGGCCTGCATCTCGCCACCGGGCACCACCGCAACGGGGTGCTGCTGACCCCCGTCACCGGCGACGTGATGGCCCACGTGCTGACCACCGGCGAGCTGCCCGAGCTGGGCCGCCCCTTCGCACCGGGCCGCTTCGCCCCGGCCCCCGAGACCGCTCGGACCACCTCCCCCGAAGACACCGCCCCCGCGCCGCAGGAGCAGCCCGTATGACACAGCCCGTGCCCGCCGCCGTCCCTGTTCACGTCTCCCTGTCCGTCAACGGGGAACACCGCACCCTCCCCGCCGGCACCGCGCTGGACACCCTGGTCGCGGCGCTGACCACGGCTCCCTCCGGTGTAGCCGCCGCGGTCAACGAGGCCGTCGTCCCACGCGGCCAGTGGTCCGCCACCGTGCTCGCCGACGGCGACCGCGTCGAGATCCTCACCGCGGTCCAGGGAGGCTGACCATGTCCGACGATCTCTTCACCCTCGGTCCGGCCACGTTCTCGTCCCGGCTGATCATGGGGACGGGCGGGGCGCCCAGCCTGGACGTGCTGGAACGCTCCCTGATCGCCTCGGGCACCGAGCTGACCACCGTGGCGATGCGCCGGCTCGACCCGACCGTCCAGGGTTCGGTGCTCTCCGTCCTGGAACGCCTCTCCATCCAGGTCCTGCCGAACACCGCGGGCTGTTTCACCGCCGGCGAGGCCGTACTGACGGCCCGGCTGGCCAGGGAGGCGCTGGGCACCGACTGGATCAAGCTGGAGGTCGTGGCCGACGAGCGGACCCTGCTTCCCGACCCGATCGAGCTGCTGGACGCCGCCGAGATCCTGGTCGACGACGGTTTCACGGTCCTGCCGTACACCAATGACGACCCGGTTCTGGCCCGAAAGCTCCAGGACGTGGGGTGCGCGGCGATCATGCCGCTGGGCTCCCCCATCGGCTCCGGGCTCGGCATCCGCAACCCGCACAACTTCCAGCTGATCGTCGAGCAGGCCGGGGTCCCGGTGATCCTCGACGCCGGCGCCGGGACCGCCTCGGACGCGGCGCTGGCGATGGAGCTGGGCTGTGCCGCTGTGATGCTCGCCTCGGCGGTGACCCGGGCGCAGGAGCCGGAGCTGATGGCGGCGGCCATGCGGCACGCGGTGGACGGCGGACGCCTGGCCTACCGGGCTGGACGCATCCCGCGCCGCCATTTCGCCGAGGCGTCCTCGCCGGCGGAGGGCCGCGCGGTGCTGGACCCGGAGCGCCCGGCCTTCTGAGGTCCGGGCACCCGCGGCGGCCTCCCGGTCACAGCACGTGCATACCCCTGTCACGGCTCGGCACCGGAACGGCCCCCGGGACACCCTGGGCCATCCGTCGTGTCCGTGGCAGCTCGTAGACTCGCCCCGTGGACACGACCCTCCAGGACCCCCTTGTCGGGCAGCTGCTCGACGGCCGCTATCGCATTGATGCGCGCATCGCCGTCGGCGGTATGGCCACGGTGTACCGGGCCGTGGACACCCGGCTCGACCGGGTGCTCGCCCTCAAGGTGATGCACCCGGCGCTGGCGACCGACGCCGCGTTCGTCGAACGCTTCATCCGCGAGGCCAAGTCCGTCGCCCGGCTCGCCCATCCGAACGTGGTGGCCGTCTTCGACCAGGGTGCCCAGGGCGCGTACGTGTACCTCGCGATGGAGTACGTCGCCGGATGCACCCTGCGCGATGTCCTGCGCGAGCGCGGAGCGCTGCAGCCCCGGGCCGCGCTGGACATCCTCGAACCGGTGCTGGCCGCCCTCGGCGCCGCGCACCGCGCGGGCTTCGTCCACCGCGACATGAAGCCGGAGAACGTCCTGATAGGGGACGACGGCCGGGTCAAGGTCGCCGACTTCGGCCTCGTACGCGCCGTGGGAACCGCCACGGACACCACCGGCTCGCTCCTGGGCACGGTCTCCTATCTGGCTCCGGAGCAGATCGAACAGGGCACGGCCGACACCCGGTCCGACGTGTACGCCTGCGGTGTGGTGCTCTACGAGATGCTGACCGGCGGCAAGCCCCACACCGGGGACACCGCGGCCCAGGTCATCTACCAGCACCTGAACGAGGACGTCCCCGCGCCGTCCGCCGCCGTCCCGGGCCTGGCCGCCGGGCTGGACGAACTGGTGGCCGCGGCCACCGCCCGCAACCCCGATGCCCGCCCGTCCGACGCGGTGGCCCTGCTCGCCGGGTCCCGCGAGATACGGGCGGCCCTCACCCAGGAGCAGCTCGACGCGGTGCCCCCGCAGGCCATCGCGGAGGCGCACGACGCCGCCGAGGACCGTACGAGCGTGATCCCCAGGGTGATCCCGGCCGGCCAGGGCACCGCTCATCACACCAGCCGGCTGGAGATGCCCCCGGCCTCGCCCCGGGAGCCGGGACGGGGGCGACGCGGGCCCTTCGTCGGGCGCGGCCGTCGCGGGATGCTCACCGTGCTCGTCGCCGTCCTGCTCGTGCTGGGGGTCGGAGGGGGCGTCTGGTACATCAACTCGGGTCAGTTCACCCGGGTCCCCTCCGTCCTGGGCCAGACCCAGAGCGCCGCCGAGAAGCGGCTCACGGACGAGGGCCTGGATCTGAAGGGTGTCGACCGCGCCTACAGCGACACGGTGAAGCGCGGCACGGTGATCAGCAGCGACCCGGGCTCCGGCGAGCGGATCCGGGGCAACGACGCGGTGAAGCTGGTGATCTCGCGCGGCCCGGAGATCGTCAAGGTTCCCGATGTCGAGAGCCTCGCCCTGGCCGAGGCCCGGCGTGAGCTGAAGAAGTCGGGGCTCGCGCCCGGAATGGTGACGCGGGAGTTCAGCGAGGAGATCGACCGGGGCAAGGTGATCCGTACGGATCCCCGTGCCGGCACCGAGCGCCATCCCGACTCGGCGGTGGCCCTGGTCGTCAGCAAGGGCAGCCCCGTCGACGTGCCCGATGTCACCGGCCTCTCCGTCGACGACGCCACTGCCGCGCTGGACGAAGCGGGACTCAGGACGAAGGTGCTGACCGACCGGGTCAACTCCCCGGAGGAGCAGGGCGAGATCGCCCGTCAGTCGCCCGGCAGCGGTGCGGAGGCCGCCGAGGGCGACACCGTGGAGCTGACGGTCTCCAAGGGCCCGCGCATGCTCCAGGTCCCCGATGTCACGGGGAAGGACGTCGACGAGGCCCGGAGCACACTGGAGGAGGCGGGGTTCGAGGTCAAGGTCGACCGCCCGTTCCTCTCCTTCAGCGACACGGTCGGCAGCCAGTCGGTCGAGGGCGGCGAGAAGGCCGCCGAAGGTTCCACGATCACCATCAGGACCAAGGCCCTGTAGACCCACCGAGGACTGGCAGCACATGCGCAACCCGATAGGCGGTCACGTTCCCGTGGCCGGCGGACTCGCCAAGGTCGGACTCGGCTACGCCCGGGAGCTGGCGGCGGAGACCGTGCAGGTCTTCGTCGCCAATCCGCGCGGCTGGGCGACACCGCCCGGCAACCCGGCGCAGGACGAGCTGTTCCGCTCGGAGTGCGCGGCCGGCTCGGTTCCCGCGTACGTCCACGCCCCGTACCTGATCAATTTCGGCTCGCACACCGAGGCCACCGTCGAGCGGTCCGTCCTGTCGCTGCGCCACTCGCTGCGCCGGGCGAGGGAGATCGGCGCCCTGGGGGTGGTGGTGCACACGGGCTCGGCCACCGGTGGACGCCCGCGCGCCGAGGCCCTCGCCCAGGTGCGTACGCACATGCTCCCGCTGCTGGACGAGCTGACCCATGACGACGACCCGTTCCTGCTGCTGGAGTCGACCGCCGGGCAGGGCTCCTCGCTGTGCTCGCGGACCTGGGACTTCGGCCCGTATTTCGAGGCCCTGGACTCCCACCCCAAGCTGGGAATCTGTCTGGACACCTGCCACATCTACGCTGCGGGCCACGATCTGACCGGCCCCGCCGGCATGCGCCAGACCCTGGACCTGCTGGTGGACACCGTGGGTGAGGGCCGGCTGAAGCTGATCCACGCCAATGACTCCAAGGACGTGGTGGGCGCCCACAAGGACCGGCACGAGAACATCGGCGCGGGGCATATCGGCGCCGAGCCGTTCCGTGAGGTGTTCACGCACCCCGCGACCGACGGCGTGCCGCTGATCATCGAGACGCCCGGCGGCAAGGACGGTCATGCGGCCGACGTGGCGCGGCTGAAGGAGCTCCGGGGCTCCGCCGCCGGGTGAGAGCCGCTGCCGTGCGGGTGTCCCCGACGGCTCAGAGCTCGGGACCGTCCCCGAGCTCCTCCTGGTAGGAGTAGCGCTGTTCGCTCCAGGGGTCACCGATGTTGTGGTAGCCGCGCTCTTCCCAGAACCCACGGCGGTCGGCCGTCATGTATTCGATGCCCCGGACCCATTTGGGGCCCTTCCAGGCATACAGATGCGGCACGACCAGGCGCAACGGAAATCCGTGTTCGGCGGTGAGCAGTTCGCCGTCCTTGTGGGTGGCGAACAGCGTCCGGTCCGAGGCGAAGTCGGCGATCCGGAGATTCGAGCTGAATCCGTATTCGGCCCAGACCATCACATGCGTCACCTGGGGGCCGGGCGGTGCGAGTTCCAGGAGCTCGCGGGCGAGGATTCCGCCCCATTCGGCTCCGAGCATGCTGAATTTGGTCACGCAGTGGAGGTCCGCGACGACGGAGGAGAAGGGAAGTGCCGTGAATTCCTGGTGATTCCAGCAGTGCTTGTCACCGTCGGCCGTGGCCCCGAAGACCCGGAACTCCCAGCGGTCCGGTTTGAACTTGGGCACGGGCCCGTAATGGGTGACGGGCCAGCCACGCTGCAGCCGCTGCCCCGGTGGAAGCCCGGACTGCTCTGCTGTGCCGCGTTCCCGGCTTTCCGGCTGACCCATGCCTCCATGGTGACAGACAGGCAGGGGTGGTCATGACCAGGGGAGAGTCGATTCGGGCAACTCGTACTAAGCATGCACTTACTGGACGACCGCCTGGTGCGATGCGAGGATGCGCGCAAACATGCCCAGTTCACCGGTTGGAAGGAGCCTCTGCGATGCAGGGCGACCCCGAGGTCCTCGAGTTCCTCAACGAACAGCTGACCGCCGAATTGACTGCCATCAATCAGTACTTCCTGCACGCGAAGATGCAGGACAACTTCGGCTGGACGAAGCTCGCCAAGTACACCCGGGCCGAATCGTTCGACGAGATGAAGCACGCGGAGATCCTCACCGACCGGATCCTGTTCCTGGACGGGCTGCCCAACTATCAGCGGCTCTTCCATGTACGGGTCGGGCAGACGGTCACCGAGATGTTCCAGGCCGACCGCCAGGTCGAGGTGGAGGCGATCGACCGCCTCAGGCGGGGCATCGAGGTGATGCGCGGCAAGGGCGACATCACGTCCGCGAACATCTTCGAGTCCATCCTCGAGGACGAGGAGCACCACATCGACTATCTCGACACCCAGCTGGAGCTGGTCGAGAAGCTCGGTGAGCCGCTCTACATCGCCCAGTTGATCGAGCAGCCGGAAAGCTGATCAACCGAGGGCCCCGTACGGTTTCCCGGCGGTCCCGGGGAAGGCCTCTCAGGCGGCGTCGGAAAGTCTCACGTCCGGCGTGGCGCCGAGGGCGACGGGCGCACCGGCCTGGGCGCCCGTCGGCGCCGTACGTCCCTCGATGAGCTCGCGGCGCGGGCAGTCGCCACGGCCGAGCAGCGCCTGGATCCTGCGGACGCAGCCGCCGCAGTCGGTGCCCGCCTTGCAGGCTGAAGCGATCTGCCGAGGCGTGCACGCTCCGCCGTCCGCATGCTGCTTGACCTGGTCCTCCGTGATGCCGAAGCAGGAGCAGACGTACATGCGGTTCACCTCCCGACGGGTCGATCGCTGGCGCCGTCCCGAATTCTCGGTGAGGCTAACCTAACCTTACCCGCGAGCCCCCGACCGCAAAAGCCCCGGTACGTCTGTGGGGCACGGATCACATCGATCCGTGCCCCACAGGCGTCACTACGGGTGATCCCTACTGGTCGCGGTACATCTCGGCGACCAGGAAGGCCAGGTCGAGGGACTGGCTGCGGTTGAGGCGCGGGTCGCAGGCCGTCTCGTAGCGCTGGTGGAGGTCGTCCACGAAGATCTCGTGGCCGCCGCCGACGCACTCGGTGACGTCGTCACCGGTGAGCTCGACGTGGATGCCGCCGGGGTGCGTCCCGAGCTGCTTGTGCACCTCGAAGAAGCCCTTGACCTCGTCCAGGACGTCGTCGAAGCGACGCGTCTTGTGGCCGGACGCCGCCTCGAAGGTGTTGCCGTGCATCGGGTCGGTCACCCACACCACCGCGGCACCGGAAGCGGTGACCTTGTCGACCAGCTCGGGGAGCTTGTCGCGGACCTTGTCGGCGCCCATGCGGACGATGAAGGTCAGCCGGCCCGGCTCACGCTCGGGGTCGAGGCGGTCGACATAGCCGAGCGCCTCGTCGACGGTCGTCGTCGGGCCGAGCTTGATCCCGATGGGGTTGCGGATCTTCGAGGCGAACTCGATGTGCGCGCCGTCCATCTGGCGGGTGCGCTCACCGACCCAGACCATGTGGCCCGAGGTGTCGTACAGCTGGCCGGTCCGCGAGTCGGTGCGGGTCAGTGACGACTCGTAGTCCAGCAGCAGCGCCTCGTGCGAGGCGTAGAACTCGACCGCCTTGAATTCGGCCGGGTCCGTGCCGCACGCCTTCATGAAGTTCAGCGCGTTGTCGATCTCGCGGGCCAGGGCCTCGTAACGCTGCCCGGACGGCGAGGACTTCACGAAGTCCTGGTTCCAGGCGTGCACCTGGCGCAGGTCCGCGTATCCACCGGTGGTGAAGGCGCGCACCAGGTTCAGCGTGGAAGCGGATGCGTGGTACATCTGCTTGAGCCGCTCGGGGTCCGGGACGCGGGAGGCCTCGGTGAATTCGAAACCGTTGACGGAGTCGCCGCGGTAGGTCGGCAGGGTCACGCCGTCGCGGGTCTCGGTCGGCTTGGAGCGCGGCTTGGAGTACTGCCCCGCGATCCGGCCGATCTTGACGACCGGCACGGAGGCCGCGTACGTCAGGACGGCGCTCATCTGGAGCAGTGTCTTCAGCTTGGCCCGGATGTGCTCGGCGGACACGGCGTCGAAGGCCTCGGCGCAGTCGCCGCCCTGCAGCAGGAACGCCTCGCCCTTGGCGACGGCTCCCAGGCGGGCGCGCAGCTGGTCGCACTCGCCCGCGAAGACGAGCGGAGGATACGACTCGAGGTCCGCGATTACGTCGCGCAGAGCCTCGGCATCGGGGTACTCGGGCTGCTGCGCCGCGGGAAGGTCTCGCCAGGTGTGGCCACCGGCGACGGAGGTATTGGCGTTCACGGTCACCTTGACAACATTACGGGGTCGGCGGGTGCGTCCCATCCGTCCGCTCAACAAATGAGACGCGCGCTCGTTTGTCCACCACTTCCGCTAAGGTACGTGGCATGTTCGCGCAGACGACCCAGAACTGGTGGTGGACCGCTCATCCGGCGGCCCGCTGATTCATCGCGCTTACAGACTTCGCGAAGGCCGCCCGAGGGGCGGCCTTCTCTGCGTTTCGGAGCCGGGAGCCGTTCCTCCATCAGGAAGGAACGCCCATGCCCGAGCCCGACCGTGCCGCCGACCTCTTGTCCGCCCTGCTCCGTGACGACGCCCCGCCCTTCGCACTGCTGCGCAGGCGCACACCCGGCCGGGACCACGACACCGTCGAGGTCCTGACCGGCGAGGTGCTGGAGGTGGACCGGCTCGCCGATATCCCGGTGCGTGAGCTGCCTTCGCTGGCCCTGGTGCCCTTCCGGCAGATCGCCGAGCGCGGATTCGACGTGCGGGACGACGGCACCCCGCTCGCCGTGCTGGTCGCCGACGAGGTGCACGAACTGCCGCTGGCCGAGGTGCTCGCGCACCTGCCCGGCCACGACGTGCGGGTCGAGGACGGCGCCTTCGACGTCCCCGACGAGGAGTACGCGGACATCGTCCGGCGGGTCATCGAGGACGAGATCGGGCAGGGCGAGGGCGCGAACTTCGTGATCCGGCGGACCTTCGGCGGCGAGATCCCCGGCTTCGGCCGTGCCGACGCGCTGGCCCTGTTCCGGCGGCTGCTGGCCGGTGAGCGCGGTGCGTACTGGACGTTCGTCGTGCACACGGGGGGCGGCGGGACCGGGGCCTCCCCGTCGGGGCGGCGGGTGACGGGCGGGCGGACGCTGGTCGGCGCCAGTCCTGAGGTCCATGTGCGGATGTCAGGCGGGACCGTCGTGATGAACCCGATCAGCGGGACCTACCGCTACCCGGCCGAGGGGCCGACCGCCGAGAGCCTGCTGGCCTTCCTCGGCGACCGCAAGGAGACCGAGGAGCTCTCCATGGTGGTCGACGAGGAGCTCAAGATGATGTGCACCGTCGGTGACATGGGCGGTGTGGTGGTCGGGCCACGGCTCAAGGAGATGGCCCATCTCGCGCACACGGAGTACGAGCTGCGCGGGCGGTCCTCGCTGGATGTGCGCGAGGTCCTCAAGGAGACCATGTTCGCGGCGACGGTCACCGGCTCCCCCGTCCAGAACGCCTGCCGGGTGATCGAGCGGTACGAGCCGGGAGGCCGCGGTTACTACGCGGGCGCCCTGGCGCTGGTGAGCCGGGAGCCCGGCGGGGCGCAGACGCTGGACTCGCCGATCCTGATCCGTACCGCCGACATCTCGGCGGGCGGCAGTCTGCGGGTGCCGGTGGGGGCCACGCTCGTGCGCCACTCCGATCCGGCGGGTGAGGTCGCCGAGACCCACGCGAAGGCGGCCGGCGTTCTCGCGGCGCTGGGCGTCCGGCCGGGCCGGCCGGAGTCGGAGGCGAACCGTCCGCGACTGGCCTCCGATCCGCGGGTCCAGGCCGCCCTGGACGACCGGCGGGGCGGACTGGCCCCCTTCTGGCTGCGCATGCAGGAGCGCACGCGGGACCTCTCCGGCCATGCGCTGGTGGTGGACGGCGAGGACACCTTCACGGCCATGCTGGCGCATCTGCTGCGCTCCTCGGGCCTCACGGTGTCGGTGCGCCGGTACGACGAGCCCGGCCTGCGCGAGACCGTGCGGGCGCACGAGGGGCCGGTGGTACTGGGGCCCGGCCCCGGGAATCCGGGCGACACGGCCGATCCGAAGATGCGGCTGCTGAGGGGGCTGACCGCCGAACTGGTGCGGGAACACCGTCACGGGCTGCTCGGTGTCTGCCTCGGCCATGAGCTGATCGCGGCGGAGCTGGGCCTGGAGATCGCGCGGAAGGCCGTGCCGTACCAGGGGGCGCAGACCCGGATCGACCTGTTCGGCAGGCCCGAGACCGTCGGCTTCTACAACAGCTTCACCGCGCTCTGCGACGACGCCGCGGCCACGGAGCTGGGCGCCCACGGCATCGAGGCGAGCAGGGACACGGTGTCCGGCGAGCTGCACGCGCTGCGGGGCCGGGGCTTCGCCTCGGTGCAGTTCCACCCGGAGTCGGTGCTGACGCTGCGCGGCGCCACGATCGTGACGGGCCTGCTGGCGGCGCTGCCGGTGCTCGGCTGAGGAAGGGGCGGGGGCGGGGCCGCCCGGCTAACGCGCGGGGAGCGCGGGGACCAGGAAGTTGTCGCTGCGGCGGCCCGCCAGGTAGTCGGTGACGTTCTGCACGGTGGCGTCGATGATCTGTCCCACGGCGTCACGCGTGTAGTACGCCTGGTGCGAGGTCACGATGACGTTGGGGAAGGTCACGAGCCGGGCGAGGGTGTCGTCGTCGATGCCCTCCACGGACTTGTCGACGTAGAAGAGCCCTGCCTCCGCCTCGTAGACATCGAGCCCGACGCCGGTGAAACGGCCGGCCCGCAGCTCGGTGACGAGCGCACGTGTGTCGATGAGGCCGCCCCGGCTGGAGTTGACCAGGATGGCGTCGTCCTTCATCGCCGACAGGGCTTCCTCGCCGATGATGTGCTGGGTGGCCGGGAGCAGCGGCACGTGGAGGCTGATCAGGTCGGCCTCGGCGAAGAGCTGCTCCTTGTCCACGTACGTCATGCCGAGCGCGGTGCAGGCGGGGTTCTCGGCGACGTCCCAGCCGAGCAGATCCATGCCGAATCCGTGGGCGATCCGGGTGAACGCCTCACCGATCTTCCCGGTGCCGAGCACACCGGCCGTGCGGCCGTGCATGTCCCGGCCGAGGAGCCCGTCGAGCCGGAAGTCGAAGTCCCGGGTGCGGCTCACCGCGCGGACGATACGGCGGTTGACGGCCATGGCCAGCGTCCAAGCGAATTCGGCGACCGAGTGGGGCGAGTAGTACGAGACCCGGGCCACGCGCAGGGCGAGGCGTTCGGCGACCTCGAGGTCGATGTTGTTGAAGCCGGTGGAGCGCTGGGCGATCATCTGCGTGCCGCCCGCGGCGAGGGTCTGCAGGACGCGGCTGCCGAGGTCGGCGTTGACGCTGGTGGAGATGATCTCGTGGCCCGCGGCGATCGGGGCGGTGTCCTCGGTGAGGAAGACGTCCAGGCAGCGGACGTCGTGCAGGCCGGCGAAGGCCTTCTCGATCAGCGGCTTCTCGTCGGACTGCACGCCGAATGCCAGGATTTCCACGACGTCTCCCGGGTGAGGGGGTGGGGCCGGTCCTCGCGAATATACGGCCCGCACCCCCGGGGCGCCGCTCGGCCGGAGCAGGCTCCCCGGCCGAGTGGGAATCAGCCGAAGAAGACCCCCGCTTCCGCGTACAGGGCGGGGTCGACCGTCTTCAGGCGGGCCGTGGCCTCCGCGATCGGCACCCGCACGATGTCCGTGCCCTGGAGGGCCACCATCACCCCGGAGACACCCTCGTGCACCGCGTCGATGGCGTGCAGCCCGAAGCGGGTCGCGAGCCAGCGGTCGAAGGCGCTCGGTGTGCCGCCGCGCTGGACATGGCCGAGGACGGTGGTCCTGGCCTCCTTGCCGGTACGCCGCTCGATCTCCTTGGCGAGCCATTCACCGACACCCGAGAGCCGGACATGTCCGAAGGAGTCGTGGGAGTCGTCCTTGAGGATCATCTCGCCCCGTGCGGGCGCCGCCCCCTCGGCGACCACCACGATCGGCGCGTAGCTCGCCCGGAAGCGGGAGGTGACCCACTCGCAGACCTGGTCGGTGTCGAAGCGCTGCTCCGGGATGAGGATGACGTTGGCCCCGCCGGCCAGGCCGGAGTGGAGCGCGATCCAGCCCGCGTGCCGCCCCATCACCTCGACGACGAGGACCCGCATATGGGATTCGGCCGTGGTGTGGAGCCGGTCGATGGCCTCCGTCGCGATACCGACGGCGGTGTCGAAGCCGAAGGTGTAGTCGGTGGCGGAGAGGTCGTTGTCGATGGTCTTGGGAACGCCGACGCACCTGACGCCGTATTCGTCGGACAGCCTGGCCGCCACGCCCAGCGTGTCCTCGCCGCCGATGGTGATCAGGTGGTCGATCTCGTACTTGGCGAGGCTGTCCTTGATGCGACGGACCCCCTGGCCCGCGTACTCGGCGTCGAACGGGTTGGTCCGGGAGGAGCCGAGAATGGTGCCGCCGCGCGGCAGGATGCCGCGCACCACCGGTATGGAGAGCGGCACGGTCCCGCCCTCCAGGGGTCCGCGCCAGCCGTCGCGGAAACCGGTGAAGTCGTAGCCGTACTCCTGCACGCCCTTGCGGACGATGGCGCGGATGACCGCGTTGAGCCCGGGGCAGTCGCCGCCCCCGGTCAGTACTCCGACCCGCATGGAAGCATCCCTTCGCCGAAGTGAGCTCGCCGGGCCCTTCGTCCGGGT
>NZ_JBHWZS010000171.1:0-17972 GCF_042728155.1 Streptomyces sp. NPDC060209 | reverse complement strand
GAGGTGGACCGGCTTTTTGGGCAACCGGAAGGCTGCGCTACGACGGGGACGTCAGCGCGCGACCTTGCCGGCCTTGATGCACGAGGTGCAGACGTTGAGCCGCTTCGGCGTCCGCCCGACCACGGCACGCACGCGCTGGATGTTGGGATTCCAGCGACGGGACGTACGGCGGTGCGAGTGCGAAATGCTGTTGCCGAAGCTCGGCCCCTTGCCGCAAACGTCGCAGTTGGCAGCCACGGGTCACTCCAAAGACTTCAGATGCACTTACAGTGAATTCCGGCGCGCCGGAATCATTTTACTGAAGTGGCGGTACCGGAGGAATGGCCCGACTCTCATCGGGCAACCGAAGCAGCATACAACGGCTGCGTCGGCGATACGAAACTACCACGGCTCCCCGGTCACTCCGTCCTCGCACCTCTGCCCGCCGGGCCCGCTCGCGAGGGCTACCCTGCGGTGCAGCCAGCCAGGCCAGCCCCCCCACGGCCGTCCCAAGGAGGACCAACGGTGCCGCAGTCCCCCGACGATCTCGACGCCGTCGCGGTGCGCACCTGGTGCTCACTGGCCCTGGAGGCCCTCGGCCGGGAGCGGGCGGCCATCGACGCCATCAACGTCTACCCCGTCGCCGACGGGGACACCGGCACCAACCTGTACCTCACCGTCGAGTCGGCGGCCGCGGCCGTCGAAGCGGTCTTCGCCGCCCATGAGACCGGCTCCACCGTGCCCGATCCCGCGGACGCCATGAGGGCCATGGCGCACGGCGCGCTGATCGGTGCCCGGGGCAACTCCGGGACCATCCTGGCCCAGCTGCTGCGCGGCATGGCCTCGGTGCTGTCCGAGTCGGGTGACGCGCATCACCTGCGGGCCGCGCTGGCGGAGGCCGCCGCCACGGCACGGCTGGCCGTCGCCCATCCCGTCGAGGGCACGGTGCTCACCGTCGCCACCGCCGCCGCCGGGGCGGCGGGGGCCGCGGACCCGGGCGCCGGCCTCACGGACGTGGTGGAGGCGGCGTACGAAGGGGCACGTGCCGCCCTGGCCGCCACCCCGGGCCAGCTCGCCGTCCTCGGCCGCGCCGGCGTCGTGGACGCGGGAGGACAGGGCCTGGTCACCGTGCTCGGAGCGCTGCTGGAAGCTGTCGGCGGCCGGGCGCAGGAGCGCGCCGTCCGGCCCGCCCCCGACGTCCTGCCCCTGACCGGCGACTGCGCGGACGCGGGCCCGGACGGCGGCCCGGCCTTCGAGGTCATCTATCTGCTGGAGGCGACCGACGACGCGGTCGCCCGGCTGCGGAGCCGGCTGGACGGCCTGGGGGACTCCCTCGTCGTGGTCGGCGGCGACGGCCTTTGGAACGTCCACGTCCATGTCGACGACGCCGGGGCGGCCGTCGAGGCCGGGGTCGAGGCCGGCCGGCCCTACCGGATCCGGATCACCCACTTCGCCGCCGACCGGGGCTCGGCCCACCGGGAACCCGCCCAGCGCGCGGTCGTCGTGGTGGTACCCGGCGACGGACTCTCCGGGCTGTGCACCGAGGCCGGGGCGACCACCGTGCTGGCACGCCCCGGCGAGCCGCCCGCCAGCGGCGAACTGGTCGACGCCATCCGCCGGGCCCACGCCCGCGAGGTGGTCCTGCTGCCCAACGACGCCCAGCTGCGCCACACCGCCGCCGCCGCCGCCGAACAGGCCAGGACCGAAGGCATCCGCGTCGCCCTGGTCCCCACCCGCGCCGCGGTCCAGGGCATCGCCGCGCTCGCCGTCCACGAACCCGGCCGCAGCTTCGACGAGGACGTCGTCGCGATGACGTCGGCGGCCGGGGCCACCCGGTACGCCGAACTGGCGGTCGCCGAAAGGCAGTCGTGGACCATGGCGGGCATCTGCCAGGCCGGCGACATCCTCGGCCTGATCGACGGGGACGTCGCTGTCATCGGTGAGGACGTCTCCGGCACGGCCCGCACGGTCCTGGACCGGATGCTGTCGGCCGGCGGCGAACTCGTCACCCTCATCCTGGGGGAGGACGTGCCCGACGCGCTGGCGGACGAGCTGAGCGAACACGTCCGCGAGGGCTACCTCGCCGTCGACACGGTCGTCTACCGGGGCGGCCACCAGGCGGCACCCCTCCTGATCGGCGTCGAGTGACACGTCGTGCGGCGCCGCGCCCGGCGACATCTGTCAGTGGTGTGGTGTGCAATGGACCGCGTGTCCGCTTTCGATGAACCCCTCAAGAAGCTGCTCGGCGGAGCCACCGCGAAGGTGATGGCCGAACACCTCGACCTGCACACGGTCGGTGATCTGCTGCACCACTACCCGCGGCGCTACGAGGAGCGCGGTCGTCTCACGGCGCTCACCGAGCTCCCGCTGGACGAGCACGTGACGGTCGTCGCACAGGTCGCCGACGCGCGGATCATGATGTTCAACAACGGCCGCGGCAAGCGGCTGGAGGTCACCCTCACCGACGGGAGCGGCAGGCTCCAGCTGGTCTTCTTCGGACACGGCGTCCACAAGCCCCACAAGGAGCTCCTCCCCGGCCGCCGGGCGATGTTCGCGGGCAAGGTCTCCGTCTTCAACAGGAAGATGCAGCTCGCCCACCCCACCTACCAACTCCTCGACGCGCGGGACGAGGACGCCGCGGATGTGACCGAGGCCGTCGACGCCTTCGCGGGGCAGTTGCTGCCGATCTACCCGGCCTGCAAGCAGCTCGACTCCTGGCGGATCGCCAAGGCCGTCGACACCGTGCTGCCCAGCGCGCAGGAGGCGGTGGACCCGCTGCCCCCGGCGCTGCGGGAAGGGCGTGGATTCGTCCCCCTGCCCGAGGCGCTGCTCAGGATCCACCGCCCGCAGACCAAGGCGGACATCGCGGCCGCGCGGGACCGCCTGCGCTGGGACGAGGCCTTCGTCCTCCAGGTCGCGCTCGCCCGGCGCCGTTACGCCGACACCCAACTCCCGGCAGTGGCCCGCGGATCCGTCCCCGACGGGCTGCTCGACGCCTTCGACGCCACACTGCCGTTCACCCTCACCGAGGGCCAGCAGAAGGTCACCGAGGAGATCTTCGACGCCCTCGCGACGGAACACCCCATGCACCGGCTGCTCCAGGGGGAGGTCGGGTCCGGCAAGACGCTGGTCGCGCTGCGGGCCATGCTCCGGGTCGTCGACGCGGGCGGTCAGGCGGCGATGCTCGCGCCCACCGAGGTGCTGGCCCAGCAGCACCACCGGTCTATCACCGAGATGATGGGGGAGCTGGCCGAAGGCGGGATGCTCGGCGGCTCCGACCTGGGCACGAAGGTCGTCCTGCTCACCGGTTCCATGGGTGTGGCGGCCCGCCGGAAGGCGCTGCTCGACCTCGTCACGGGCGAGGCCGGGATCGTCATCGGCACCCACGCGCTGATCGAGGACAAGGTGCAGTTCCACGACCTCGGTCTGGTCGTCGTCGACGAACAGCACCGCTTCGGCGTGGAACAGCGCGACGCGCTGCGTTCCAAGGGGAAGCAGCCGCCCCACCTGCTCGTCATGACGGCCACGCCCATTCCCCGGACCGTCGCGATGACCGTCTTCGGTGATCTGGAGACCTCCGTACTCGACCAGCTCCCCGCCGGCCGCTCGCCGATCGCCAGCCATGTCGTCCCCGCCAAGGACAAGCCCCACTTCCTCAGCCGTGCCTGGGAACGCGTCCGCGAGGAAGTGGAGAACGGCCACCAGGCCTACGTCGTGTGCCCCCGCATCGGCGACGACGCCGACGAGGCCGCGGAGAAGAAGGGGAAGGCGGGGAAGAAGCAGGCCGCCCCCGAGGACGACGCCGAGAAACGGCCTCCGCTCGCCGTGCTGGACATCGCCGGACAGCTCGCCAAGGGCCCGCTCGCCGGTCTGCGCGTCGAGGTCCTGCACGGCAGGATGCCGCCCGACGACAAGGACGACGTCATGCGCCGGTTCGCCGCCGGCCAGGCCGACGTCCTCGTCGCCACCACCGTCATCGAGGTCGGGGTGAACGTCCCCAACGCCACCGCGATGGTGATCATGGACGCGGACCGCTTCGGAGTGTCCCAGCTGCACCAGCTCAGAGGCCGGGTCGGGCGCGGCAGCGCCCCCGGCCTCTGTCTGCTGGTCAGTGAGGCCCACGAGGCGAGCCCCGCCCGGGCCAGGCTCTCCGCGGTCGCCGCCACCCTCGACGGCTTCGAGCTCTCCCGCATCGACCTCGAACAGCGGCGCGAGGGCGATGTCCTCGGCCAGGCCCAGTCCGGTGTCCGCTCCTCCCTGCGGGTGCTCAGCGTCATCGACGACGAAGAGGTCATCGCGGCGGCCCGCGAGGAGGCCGTCCGTGTCGTCGCCGACGATCCCGGGCTCGAGCGGCTCCCCGAGCTGCGCACCGCGCTGGACGCCCTGCTCGACAAGGACCGTGAGGAATACCTCGACAAGGGGTGACCGGGCGGATCAGCGGCGACGCCATATCGTGGGGAGCACGGCGCACGTTCCGTCCTGTGTGCCACCCGCGACCCGAGGAACAGAACCCATGACCCGCGTGATCGCCGGCACGGCCGGCGGACGCCGCCTGGCCGTCCCGCCCGGCACCGGCACCCGCCCCACCTCCGACCGTGCGCGCGAGGCACTGTTCTCCACCTGGGAAGCGCTCCTGGGCACGCTCGACGGCATCCGTGTCGCCGATCTCTACGCGGGTTCAGGCGCGGTGGGCCTGGAGGCGCTCTCGCGCGGAGCGGCCCACGCCCTGCTCGTGGAGGCAGACGCCAAGGCCGCGCGCACCGTCCGCGACAACATCCGCACCCTCGGTCTGCCCGGCGCCGAATTCCGTGCGGGCAAAGCAGAACAGATCGTGACGGGACCGGCACCCTCCGACCCGTACGACGTGGTTTTCCTCGATCCGCCGTACGCCGTCACCGACGACGATCTTCGGGAGATCCTCCTCACACTCCGTGCTCAGGGGTGGCTCACGGGCGATGCTCTCGTCACGGTGGAACGGAGCACCAGAGGCGGGGAATTCACCTGGCCCGACGGATTCGAGCCACAGCGTGCGCGTCGCTACGGCGAGGCCACGTTTTGGTACGGTCGCGCCGCCTCTACGTGCGAAGACGCACGATGACCGCACCGGAGAGCGAGGGAATCACGTTGCGCCGCGCCGTCTGTCCGGGGTCGTTCGACCCCATCACCAACGGACATCTCGACATCATCGGACGAGCCTCGAAGCTTTACGACGTCGTGCACGTCGCCGTGATGATCAACCAGTCCAAGAAGGGCTTGTTCACCGTCGACGAGCGGATCGACCTGATCCGCGAGGTGACCGCGGACTTCGGCAACGTGGAGGTCGAGGCCTTCCACGGCCTGCTGGTCGACTTCTGCAAGCAGCGCGACATCCCGGCGATCGTGAAGGGCCTGCGGGCCGTCAGCGACTTCGACTACGAGCTGCAGATGGCCCAGATGAACAACGGCCTCTCGGGGGTCGAGACACTCTTCGTGCCGACGAACCCGACCTACAGCTTCCTGTCGTCCTCCCTGGTCAAGGAGGTCGCCACCTGGGGCGGCGATGTGGCGCACCTGCTTCCTCCGACGGTCCACGAGGCCCTCGTGAAGCGTCTCGGCGAGAAGTGATGAGCTGACCGTCCGTCACCAGGTGTCGGACGGGAGGCGACTGGCCTTACAGTCGTCCCGTCCGTCTCCAACAGCAGCAGAGAGTGGCGAGCACACGGTGGACGTGCAGAAGAAGCTCGACGAGATCGTCGAAACGGTCGGGAACGCCCGCTCCATGCCCATGTCGGCGTCCTGCGTGGTCAACCGGGCCGAACTGCTCGCGATGCTCGAGGAGGTGCGCGAGGCCCTGCCCGGCTCGCTCGCCCACGCCGAGGAGCTCATCGGCGGCCGTGAGCAGCTCGCCGAGCAGGCCCGGCAGGAGGCCGAGCGGATCATCGAGTCCGCCCGCGCGGAGCGCGGCTCGCTGATCTCCGGGACCGAGATCGCCCAGCAGTCCCAGGCCGAGGCGGACAGGATCCTGTCCGAGGCCCGCAGGGAGGCCGACGAGGTCCGCGGCGAGGCCGACGAGTACGTCGACAGCAAGCTCGCCAACTTCGAGGTCGTCCTGACCAAGACCATCGGATCCGTCGACCGGGGCCGCGAGAAGCTCCTCGGCCGCGGCGAGGGCGTCGACGAGCAGGGCTACGAGGACCCCGACTTCGCCGAGGCGCCGGAGCGCAGCGCGGACCCGGAGACGCTCCGCCGGCGCGCCGACGACTACGTGGACACCAAGCTCGGTGCCTTCGAGGCCGTGCTCGCCAAGACCCTGGAGGCCGTCGGCCGGGGCCGCCAGAAGCTGCACGGACGGGTCGCCACCGACGACCTCGGCGCGCACATGGCCGCCCAGGACGCCGCGGGCGGCTCGCAGCACACCAGCGACGAGGACCACTGGGCGGGCCTGGCCGCGCTCGCCACCCCGGAGCCCCGGCAGAGCCCCCAGCAGCACTCATACGCGGAGCCCGCGCAGCCGGACTACGCGCCGGTGGCCGAGTACCAGGACCCCGCGCAGCCCGGCTTCCCGGTCCAGGCCGAGCCGCAGTACGCGCAGACCTACGGCTACCAGGACCAGCAGCCGCTCCAGGACGGCTACGGCTACCAGCAGCAGCCCGATCCGTACGCCGCCTACCAGCAGCATGCGTACGACCCGAACCAGCAGCAGGGCCAGCAGCAGGAGTACGGCTGGCCGCAGCAGGGCCAGGTCCCTGTCCAGCAGGGCGAGAGCGCGCTCGACGAGACCAGCCTCTTCGACACCAGCATGATCGACCTGGAACAGCTGCGCCGGTACGAACAGGGCCGCTGACCGGAGCGGGCCCTACCGGATTGGGAGCTGGGCGGTACGTCCAGTATCCTGAGTCTTCGGTCGCGTGTATGTCCGCGATCCCGGCTGCCCTCTTTCCGTCAGGACAAGGGGCGGCCCTCCCGAAGCCGCACCACGCACATGATTTCGAAAGCAGGAAAAGCCCTGAACGGCCACCTCGACCACCGCAGCCCTCTCGTGTTCGATACGCGCGAGCTGGGCCGGCGTCCGGGTACCCAGAAGCGGCTGACCCGCACGGCGGAAGCGCCGAAGGACCTCGGTATCGACGGGGTCATCGGTGTGCCGGAGAACGCGCCCCTGGCGCTGGACCTCCGCCTCGAATCGGTCATGGAAGGGGTGCTCGTCACAGGCACCGCCCGTGCGACGGCCGAGGGGGAGTGCGTAAGGTGTCTGGAGCCGCTGACCCTCGAGGTCGAAGCGGACTTCCAGGAGATGTTCTCGTACCCTGACGCCGATGACCGGAACCGCAGCAGGACCGCGGACCCGGTCGACGACGCCGAGGACGACGAGGACAGGTTCTTTCTCGAGGACGACTCGTTCGACCTCGAGCCTGTGCTGCGTGACGCGGTGGTGCTCGCACTGCCGCTGCAGCCGGTGTGCAAGGAGACCTGTGCCGGTCTGTGTTCCGAATGCGGAATCAGGCTGGACGAGAATCCGGACCACCACCACGACGTCGCCGACATACGTTGGGCGGCACTGCAAGGACTCGCCGAGACCGTTCAGGACGGCGAGAAGGACAACATGGGCGGCGCCGAACCTGGCGTCGACGAGAAGCAGGAGAAGTAGCCGTGGCTGTTCCGAAGCGGAAGATGTCGCGCAGCAACACGCGCCACCGCCGGTCGCAGTGGAAGGCTGCGGTCCCCACCCTGGTTTCGTGCGAGCGTTGCCAGGAGCCGAAGCTCCAGCACATTGCGTGCCCGAGCTGCGGCACCTACAACAAGCGCCAGGTCCTCGAGGTCTGAGCGGCTGGTGAGAGGCCCGATGTCTGAGTTGTCCAGCTCCAAGAAGCAGACAGACAACATCAACACAGCCTCGTCCCACACGCTTCTGGAAGGGCGGCTCGGGTATCACCTCGAGTCCGCCCTTCTGGTGCGTGCGCTGACCCACCGCTCGTACGCATACGAGAACGGCGGTCTGCCCACCAACGAGCGGCTCGAATTCCTCGGGGATTCGGTGCTCGGCCTGGTGGTCACGGACACGCTGTACCGCACCCACCCCGACCTGCCCGAAGGCCAGCTGGCCAAGTTGCGGGCCGCGGTGGTCAACTCGCGTGCACTTGCGGAAGTGGGCCGCGGCCTCGAACTCGGCTCCTTCATCCGGCTCGGCCGCGGTGAAGAGGGTACGGGTGGCCGGGACAAGGCTTCCATCCTCGCCGACACCCTTGAAGCGGTGATCGGCGCCGTCTATCTCGATCAGGGCCTCAGCGCGGCCTCGGAGCTGGTCCACCGGCTCTTCGACCCGCTGATCGACAGGTCCTCCAACCTCGGAGCCGGCCTGGACTGGAAGACCAGTCTCCAGGAGCTCACCGCCAGCGAGAGCCTCGGAGTCCCCGAGTACCTCGTCACGGAGACCGGCCCCGATCACGAGAAGACCTTTACTGCTGCTGCTCGCGTCGGTGGTGTCTCGTACGGCACCGGCACCGGCCGTAGCAAGAAGGAAGCGGAGCAGCAGGCGGCAGAGTCCGCCTGGCGCGAGATCAGCGCCGCCGCGGAAGCACGGGAGGCTGCGGCCAAGGCCGCAGCCGACGGAGGGGTCGCCGACACCCCTGCCGGCCCGTCGCCGCACTCGGACGCAGCTCCGGCCTGATTTATCCGGAAACCCCTCGGTGCCTCGGCGCACCGGGGGGTTTTCGCTGTCCCGTCACCGAAGTCCTGTCCCGTCCCGCTGTCCCGTCCCCCGCTGTCCCGCCCCCGCTGTCCCGCCACGTCCCGAAGGAGCGCCCGCCGTGCCCGAACTGCCCGAGGTCGAAGTCGTGCGCCGGGGTCTGGAGCGCTGGACCGCCGGACGTACCGTCGAGGACGTCGAGGTCCTGCATCCGCGTGCGGTCCGCCGGCACCTCGCGGGCGGCGCGGACTTCGCGGCCCGGCTCCGTGGCCTGCGCTTCGGCACGGCGATGCGCCGCGGCAAGTACCTCTGGGTCCCTCTCGACGAGGTGCAGTCCTCGCTCCTGGGTCACCTCGGCATGAGCGGTCAGCTGCTCGTACAGCCCGAGGACGCCCCCGACGAGAAGCACCTGCGGGTCCGGGTCCGCTTCGACGACGCGCTCGGTACCGAGCTGCGCTTCGTCGACCAGCGCACTTTCGGCGGCCTGTCGCTGCACGACAACACCCCCGACGGCCTGCCCGACGTCATCGCGCACATCGCGCGTGACCCCCTCGACCCGGCCTTCGACGACACCGCCTTCCACGTGGCGCTGCGCCTGCGCCGTACGACAGTCAAGCGCGCCCTGCTCGACCAGTCCCTGATCAGCGGCGTCGGCAACATCTACGCCGACGAGGCGCTCTGGCGCAGTCGGCTGCACTACGAGCGGCCGACCGCGACCCTGACCCGTCCGAGGACGGCGGAGCTGCTCGGCCATGTCCGGGACGTGATGCGGGAGGCCCTCGACCAGGGCGGCACCAGCTTCGACAGCCTGTACGTCAATGTGAACGGGGAGTCCGGATACTTCGACCGGTCGCTCGACGCGTACGGACGCGAGGACGAGCCCTGCCACCGCTGCGGAACGCCGATGCGCCGACGGCCGTGGATGAACCGCTCCAGCTACTTCTGCCCGCGCTGCCAGCGTCCGCCGCGGGTCTCCTGACGTTCCGCCTCAGGCTTCGTGTGCAGCGTCGTACCGGTTCCGGGCCTCGACGACCTCGGGCATCCGTCCCTCGACGAGCTGGATGAGGTCCATCAGCCGCCCCGCGACCTGGCGGCCGAGCGCTGTCAGGTCGTAGTCGACGCGCGGCGGATTGGTGAGCCGGGCCTCCCGGTGCACCAGGCCGTCGCGCTCGAGCGCGTGCAGTGTCTGGGAGAGCATCTTCTCGCTGACGCCGTCGACCCGGCGGCGCAGCTCGTTGAAGCGGGCGCCGCTCTCGTACAGCGCGCCGAGGGTCAGGCTGCCCCAGCGGCCCGTGACGTGTTCCAGGGTTCCGCGGGAGGGGCACTGCCGTGAGAAGACGTCGAACGGCGATTCGCCGTCCTCGGGCACGGATTCCGTAGCTGTCTGAGCCATGACCACCAGCTTACGCCTGTGCAGCGCTCACTCCTGGTGAGCGCCGCCAAGCGCACAGCGCTCCCGTGCCGCAACCGAACGCGCCCACCCCGGGACAGCTCGGGGTGGGCGCGTGCGGGTGGTGCGGAAAGGATCAGAAGCCGAAGTCCTGCGTCCACCAGGGGCCGCCGGAGCCGAGGTGAACGCCTACGCCGAGCGTCTTGTAATCGCAGTTGAGAATGTTTGCGCGGTGGCCGTCGCTGTTCATCCAGGCGTCCATCACGGCCTGCGCGTCGGCCTGGCCCCGGGCGATGTTCTCGCCGCCCAGATCCTGCACGCCGGCTGCGGCGGCGCGGTCCCAAGGGGTCGCCCCGTCGGGGTCGGTGTGACCGAAGAAGTCACGGGCGGCCATGTCCTCGCTGAAGTCCTGGGCGAGCGCGGTCAGTGAGGCGCTGGTGGTGACCGGGCTGCAGCCGACCTTCGCGCGCTCCTGGTTGACCAGGGCGAGCACGGCGGCCTGAGCGGAGGTGGCGGACGGGCTCGCCGAGGCGGTGGCCTTGCGGCTCGGGGTGGCCGACGAGGACTTCGGAGCGGCAGGGGCCTTGGCCGCCGGGCTGGACGACGTGCTCTTCTTCGGCTCCGCGGCCGGTGCCTTCGTCCGTGTCGGCGTCTTCGTCGCCGGCTTCGAGGCGGTTGCCGAAGGCTTCGTGCTC
Organism: Streptomyces sp. NPDC060209; assembly: GCF_042728155.1. Taxonomy (NCBI): domain Bacteria; kingdom Bacillati; phylum Actinomycetota; class Actinomycetes; order Kitasatosporales; family Streptomycetaceae; genus Streptomyces; species Streptomyces sp. NPDC060209. The sequence continues at coordinate 7,243 of NZ_JBHWZS010000171.1, read as the reverse complement.
GGCTTCGCGCTCGGGGTTGCCGAGGGGGACTTCGAGGGTGCGGCGGAACGGCCGGCGCCCCGGTTGGCCTCGGCCGATGCGGAGGCCGACGTGCGGCCGGTCGGCTCGGCGGACGACTCGCCCTGTGTCAGCAGGTCGGGAGCACCGCCCGCGTGGACCTGGTCGGCGGCCCCGCCGCTGACGCTGTAGCTGTCGCCGCCCGGCAGCAGGCCGGAGGCGACAGCGACGGCTCCGACGGCCACGGCCGCGGACACGCCGAGGAGCCCGGCGCGTACGGGTATGCCCGCCCGCTTCTTCCGGCGTGCGCTCCGGTGCCCGTCCTCCGCGTCCGCCGCGTGCTGCTCAGCGGCGGGGGCCGCGCCTGCGCGTCGATGCCGTCCCATGCGCTGTGCCTTCCTCGTGCTCCGGGCGTCGTTCCGACGTCACCGTATTCAAGATCAAAATCACCCGTTCGGGTGAGGCTATTGCGAGGGGACCTTACGCCATGGCGGATTGGGGCGACGTGCTCCGCGAGTAATTGGCCGGTTAGCGTTCGGGCATGAACGAAGATGCACGACTCGTCGTATGGGTACGCGGCCGAGTACAGCAAGTAGGGTTCCGCTGGTTCACCAGGGCAAATGCTTTGGAGATCGGAAAGCTCACCGGCTTCGCCCTCAATCTCGACGACGGCCGGGTGCAGGTGGTGGCGGAAGGGCCGCGTGAGAATTGCCACCGTCTGCTCGACTGGCTCGGCTCCGACGACACACCCGGCCGCGTGGACGGCGTCACTGAGATCTGGGACACCCCTCGCGGCGGATATGAGGGATTCGCGATCCGCTGATTCCGGGCGGGAAAGGGGGCCGGATCCGCTGCGTGCACAAGGGGCGGCGCGCCGTCACCGGGAGGTGCGGCGAGGGGCTCGCACCCGAAATGACCTGCGGAAGAAGCCGGCTCCTGGACATGGTTGCCAAGAAGCGCGCGTCGTGCCAGGCTGCGGCATTGACGAAGATCTCCACGTCCCTCGGGAACCCGCAGGAGAGCCGCGCCGAATGATCGTCAGGGCGCGCGCCCCCGGGACACCCGGCCCCCTGGCGTGTGATCGTGTTGACCGTCAAACTTTTTGGTGAGACGCTGAAAACCCCGCGCACCTTAGCTGTTCGGCAGAGCTGGTGACAGCAAGAACAGCAGTGAATACAGAACGCTGCCGAGCACCGCGGGTGCGATTCCCTCACGACCCACACCGCATAGGTCGGTCACTCAGTGTGGAGGACCATCCATCATGGCAAAGGCGCTTCTCGGTTACGTCGGCGGTTCCGATCCGCGACTCCTCGCCGAGATGCGACGGCTTCAGAAGCGTGTCCAGGACCTGGAATCCGAGCTCGTACGGATCCAGGACGAGAACGACGCGCTCAACGCCGCCGCTCAGCACCAGGAGTCGCTGCTCGACAGCATCGACATCGACGTACCCCAGGCGGAGCCCGCGCTGACCTGACCCCCAGGCCCTGCCGGGGCCGGTCGGGCCACAGCCAGCCGCTCGGGATCAACCAACGAAGTCTTCGTCACGGATCGTCGTCCTGGAACACCGAGGATTGCTCGTGATCCGGCCCGTTCGCGATCCGTTACGCAAGGCTGTGCTCGGATGACTGCACAGCAGCACCGTGCACGATTTACAAGGGACGCTCCGGCGTCCCTTCTTTCTTTCCCCCTGGACCGTCCCCGCCCTATCGCTCTTCGCTTACCGTCTGATGTGCCCTGCACCTTCATCAGCGAAACCGAGAGTGAAAGGTAGAGTCCGGCGGCGTGCACCTCAAGGCCCTGACCCTCCGTGGTTTCAAATCGTTCGCCTCCGCCACGACCCTCCGGTTCGAACCAGGGATCACCTGTGTCGTCGGCCCGAACGGTTCGGGTAAATCCAATGTGGTGGACGCGCTCTCCTGGGTCATGGGTGAGCAGGGAGCCAAATCCCTGCGCGGCGGCAAGATGGAAGACGTGATCTTCGCCGGCACCACGGGAAGACCGCCCCTGGGCCGTGCGGAAGTGTCGCTGACCATCGACAATTCCGATGGAGCACTGCCCATCGAGTACGCCGAAGTGACGATCACCCGGATCATGTTCCGCAACGGCGGCAGCGAATACCAGATCAATGGCGACACCTGCCGGCTGCTCGACATCCAGGAACTCCTCTCGGACTCCGGTATCGGCCGAGAGATGCACGTCATCGTCGGCCAGGGCCGGCTGGACTCGGTCCTGCACGCCGACCCGACGGGGCGCCGCGCCTTCATCGAAGAGGCGGCGGGCGTGCTCAAGCACCGTAAGCGCAAGGAGAAGGCGCTGCGGAAGCTGGAGGCGATGGGCGCGAACCTCGCCCGCGTCCAGGACCTCACCGACGAACTGCGCCGCCAGCTCAAACCGCTGGGCCGGCAGGCGGCCGTGGCCCGCCGGGCCGCCGTCATCCAGGCCGACCTGCGGGACGCCCGGCTGAGGCTCCTCGCCGACGACCTGGTGCGGCTGCGGGAGGCGCTGCGCGGCGAGATCGCCGACGAGGCCGCCCTCAAACAGCGCAGGGAATCGGCGGAGGCAGAACTCAAGGCGGCGCTCGCCCGCGAGGCGGACCTGGAGGACGAGGTGCGCCGGCTGGCGCCGCGGCTGCAGCGGGCCCAGCAGACCTGGTACGAACTCTCGCAGCTGGCCGAACGAGTGCGGGGCACGATCTCGCTCGCCGACGCCCGGGTGAAGAGCGCCACCGCGGCGCCCGAGGAGGAGCGGCGGGGGCGGGACCCGGAGGACATGGAGCGCGAGGCCGCCCGGATCCGCGAGCAGGAAGCGGAGCTGGAGGCGGCACTCGAAGCGGCGGAGCACGCCCTGGAGGACACCACCGCGCACCGGGCCGAACTGGAGCGTGAGTTGGCCTCCGAGGAGCGCAGGCTCCGGGACGCGGCCCGAGCCATCGCCGACCGGCGCGAAGGGCTCGCCCGGCTCAACGGTCAGGTCAACGCCGCCCGCAGCCGGGCGGGTTCGGCGCAGGCCGAGATCGACCGGCTGGCCGCGTCACGGGACGAGGCACAGGAGCGGGCGGCAGCGGCCCAGGAGGAGTACGAACAGCTCAAGGCCGAGGTCGAGGGCCTGGACGCGGGCGACGCGGAGCTGGCGGAACAGCACGAGGCCGCCAAACGGGAGCTCGCCGGGGCGGAGACCGCCCTGAGCACGGCGCGCGAGGCGGTCACCGCGGCGGAACGCAGCCGCGCGGCGGTCTCCGCCCGGCACGAGGCACTGTCGCTGGGATTGCGTCGCAAGGATGGCACCGGGGTGCTGCTCGGCGCGGGGGACCGGCTCTCCGGGCTGCTCGGGCCTGTCGCGGAACTGCTCACGGTGGCCCCGGGGTACGAGGTCCCGGTGGCCGCCGCACTGGGCGCGGCCGCCGACGCCGTCGCGGTCACGGATCCGGCCACGGCGGCGGACGCGATCCGCCTGCTGCGCAAGCAGGACGCGGGACGCGCGGCGCTTCTCCTGGGTGGAGCGGGGGCCGGACAGGTACCCGCGCAGGGTACGGAGCAGCTGCCTGGGCCCGCCGGTGGCTCGGCCGGCCAGGTACCCGGGCAGGCGTCCGGGTCGGAACACGTCTCCGGGGCTTCCCGGACCGAGCACGGCCCCACCGCCTCCGGACCGGAGCAAGGTGTCGCGGCGTCGGCGGGCCGGCCGGAGCCGTCGGCGGTCGTGCGGGCCGTCGCCACCGGGGAATGTCCCGCGCCCGCCGTCGCAGGCCTGCTGCAAGGACCCGTCGAGCTGATGGCGGCCGTACGGCGGCTGGTGCGCGACATGGTCGTCGTCGGCACCCTGGAGGACGCGGAGGAACTGGTCGCCGCCCACCCCGGGCTGACCGCCGTCACCGCCGAGGGCGATGTGCTGGGCGCCCACTTCGCACACGGCGGATCAGCCGGGGCGCCGAGCCTCCTGGAGGTGCAGGCCTCCGTCGACGAGGCAGCCGCCGAGCTGGCCGAGCTCGCCGTGCGCTGCGAGGAACTCGCCTCGGACCAGCGCGCCGCGGCCGCGCGGCGGGGTGAGGGCGCGGCCCAGGTGGAGGAACTGGGGGAGCGGCGCCGGGCCGCCGAGCGGGAGAAGTCCGGGGTGGCGCAGCAGCTGGGGCGCCTGGCCGGGCAGGCGCGAGGCGCCGCCGGGGAGGCCGAGCGGATGACCGCTTCGGCCGCCCGGGCCCAGGAGGCACTCGAGCGGGCCACCGAGGAGGCCGAGGAGCTGGCGGAACGGCTGCTGGTCGCCGAGGAGACCCCGGTCGAGGAGGAGCCCGACACCTCCGTACGGGACCGGCTCGCCGCCGACGGCGCCAACGCCCGCCAGACCGAGATGGAGGCCCGCCTCCAGGCCCGTACCCATGAGGAACGGGTGAAGGCGCTCGCCGGGCGGGCCGACGCCCTCGATCGCGGGGCCCGGGCCGAGCGCGAGGCGCGCACCCGCGCCGAGCAGCGCCGCGCCCGGCTGCGCCACGAGGCCGCCGTGGCCACCGCCGTGGCGTCGGGCGCCCGTCAGCTTCTCGCCCATGTCGAGGTCTCGGTCGTACGGGCGGAGGAGGAACGGACCAGGGCCGAGGCGGCGAAGGCCGAGCGTGAGCGGGGTCTCGCGGCCGAACGCGGCCGCGGCCGCGACCTCAAGGGCGAGCTCGACCGGCTCACCGACTCGGTGCACCGCGGCGAGGTCCTCGGGGCCGAGAAGCGGCTGCGCATAGAGCAGGTGGAGGCGAAGGCGCTGGAGGAGTTCGGCGTCGAGCCGGCCGGCCTGGCCGCCGAGTACGGCCCGGAACAGCTTGTGCCGCCGTCCCCCGCGGCGGAGGGCGAGGAGCTTCCGGCGGATCCGGAGCACCCGCGCAACCAGCCGAAGCCGTTCGTCAGGGCCGAGCAGGAGAAGCGGCTGAAGGCGGCCGAACGGGCGTATCAGCAACTCGGGAAGGTGAATCCTCTCGCCCTGGAGGAGTTCTCGGCGCTGGAGGAACGGCACAAGTTCCTCTCCGAGCAGCTCGAAGACCTGAAGAAGACCCGGGCCGATCTGATGCAGGTGATCAAGGAGGTCGACGAGCGGGTCGAGCAGGTGTTCACGGAGGCGTTCCGGGACACGGCCCGTGAGTTCGAGGGGGTGTTCTCCCGGCTCTTCCCGGGTGGCGAAGGCCGTCTCATCCTCACCGACCCGGACAACATGCTGACGACCGGTCTCGATGTCGAGGCGAGGCCGCCCGGCAAGAAGGTCAAGCGGCTGTCGCTGCTGTCCGGCGGCGAGCGATCCCTTACAGCCGTTGCCCTGCTGGTCTCCATCTTCAAGGCCCGGCCGAGTCCCTTCTACGTCATGGACGAGGTCGAGGCGGCGCTCGACGACACCAATCTGCAGCGCCTGATCCGGATCATGGAGGAGCTTCAGGAGAGCTCCCAGCTCATCGTCATCACGCACCAGAAGCGGACGATGGAGGTCGCCGACGTGCTGTACGGCGTATCTATGCAGGGCGACGGAGTCTCCAAGGTGATCAGCCAGCGGCTCCGCTGAGGACTGCGTGCACCGGCTGATGGGTGGTCACACCCTCTTTACCTAATCTTCAACACTTCAACGCACCTTTTGGGCGTTCCTGGGTACTTGTGTGGGACCACTTAGCCGGAACCCAAGTCTTGACTTCGAAACTTGAACGCATAACCTCAGCAATGTTGTTTTTACCTTCAAGTGGTGGTCGGCTAGAAGTTGTGCGCCACTGGGAGGGCTCACCCCCCACACCTGACGTTGCGGCCAGGTACCAGGAGTTCATGTGACCAGCACAGCGAACGGACCGGAGTCCGGAGCCCGAGCGGCCCACCCGGACCATCTCGGCCATGTCATCTTCATCACGGCAGCCGCAGCGATGGGCGGCTTCCTCTTCGGCTATGACAGCTCCGTGATCAACGGCGCCGTCGAGGCCATCCGTGACCGCTATGACATCGGGTCAGGGACGCTGGCGCAGGTCATCGCCATCGCTCTGATCGGCTGTGCCATCGGCGCGGCCACGGCGGGACGTATCGCCGACCGGATCGGCCGTATCCGCTGTATGCAGATCGCCTCGGTGCTGTTCACCATCAGCGCCGTCGGATCGGCGCTGCCGTTCGCCCTCTGGGACCTCGCCATGTGGCGGATCATCGGCGGCTTCGCGATCGGCATGGCCTCGGTCATCGGCCCGGCCTACATCGCCGAGGTCTCGCCTCCCGCCTACCGTGGCCGCCTCGGCTCCTTCCAGCAGGCCGCCATCGTCATCGGCATCGCCATCTCGCAGCTGGTCAACTACGGAATCCTGCAGATCGCCGATGGCGACCAGCGAGGCGAGATCGCCGGCTTCGAGGCCTGGCAGTGGATGCTCGGAGTGATGGTCGTCCCGGCGATTCTCTACGGGCTGCTGTCCTTCGCGATCCCCGAGTCGCCGCGCTTCCTGATCTCCGTCGGCAAGAAGGACCGCGCCCGGAAGATCCTCGAAGAGGTCGAGGGCAAGCACATCGACCTCGACGCACGTGTGAGCGAGATCGAGACGGCCATGCGCCGCGAGCACAAGTCGAAGTTCAGCGACCTGCTCGGGAGCCGCTTCGGCTTCCTGCCGATCGTCTGGGTCGGTATCGGTCTGTCGGTCTTTCAGCAGCTCGTCGGCATCAACGTCGCGTTCTACTACTCGGCGACGCTGTGGCAGTCCGTCGGCATCGACCCGACCGACTCGTTCTTCTACTCGTTCACCACGTCGATCATCAACATCATCGGCACCGTGATCGCCATGATCCTGGTGGACCGGGTGGGCCGCAGGCCGCTCGCGCTCGTCGGATCCATCGGTATGGCCGTCGCCCTGGCGTTCGAGGCCTGGGCCTTCTCCGCAGATCTGGTCGACGGCAAGCTGCCGACCACGCAGGGAACCGTCGCCCTCGTCGCGGCCCACGTCTTCGTGCTCTTCTTCGCACTCTCGTGGGGTGTCGTGGTCTGGGTCTTCCTCGGAGAGATGTTCCCGAACCGCATCCGAGCGGCCGCTCTCGGTGTCGCCGCGTCCGCGCAGTGGATCGCCAACTGGGCGATCACCGCGAGCTTCCCGAGCCTGGCCGACTGGAACCTGTCGGGCACCTACATCATCTACACCTGCTTCGCCGTGCTCTCGATCCCCTTCGTGCTCAAGTACGTGAAGGAGACCAAGGGCAAGGCGCTGGAGGAGATGGGCTAATCCCCGCTGCCCCTCTCCTCGACCCGCTGCCCCGGTCCGGCCCATGCC
>NZ_JBHWZS010000170.1:0-18028 GCF_042728155.1 Streptomyces sp. NPDC060209 | reverse complement strand
GACTGGGCGGCGCCCAGTCCGCCGGCGCTGCGCAGGGCGAGGGTGGAGGAGCCGGTGGGCGGATCGGTAGGCGGGTCGGTGGGCGGTTGGGTGGTCCCGCCGCCCTTCGTCCAGACGCCCACGTAGTCGACGAGCATGGGCCGGCCCGGCACCGTCTCGGCGGTCGGGGTGGAGCCGCCCAGCGCGTTCGGGAAGGCGCCGCCGATCGCGAGGTTCAGCAGGAGGAAGTATCCGGCGTGGTCCGTCATGTTCGCCCACGTCGTGGCGTCCAGCCGGCTCTGGGTGACGCTGTGGAAGAGCTGGTCGTCGACGTACCAGCGCAGGGCGTTGGGGGTGACGGCGCGGTCCCACTCGAAGCGGTAGGTGTGGAAGGCGGACTGGCAGCTCGCGCCGGGGCAGGTGCGGCTGTTGCCGAGGCCGGTGGTCTCGTTGCAGGGGCCGCCCGGGTTGACCCCGCAGTGGAGCACGCCCCAGACGGAGTTGATGCCGTTGACGTTCTCCATGATGTCGAACTCGCCGATGCCCGGCCAGTTCCAGTAGTTGCCGCGGTAGGGGGAACCGAGCGCCCAGAAGGCGGGCCAGTAGCCCAGGGCCGCGTTGCCTGTCACGTTCGGCATCTGGACGCGGCCCTCGATGCGCAGGGTGCCGCCGGCCGGGGCCTTGAAGTCGGCCCGCTTGGTCTCGACGCGGCCGGAGGTCCAGTTGCCCGCGCTGTCGCGGAGCGGGGTGATGCGGAGGTTGCCGCTGCCGTCGAGGCTGACGTTGTCGGGGTTCGCGGTGTAGTTCTGGATCTCCCCGGTGCCCCAGTTGCCGGGGCCGCCGGGATAGCCGTGACCCGTGTCGATCTGCCAGTTCGCGGAGGACGGCAGACTGCGGTTCGCGCCGTTGAAGTCGTCGCTCCACTGCAGGTTCCAGCCGGGCGCGGCCGGCACGTCACCGCGGGCGGCTCCGGAACCGGCGACGGTGATCACTCCGGCGAGCGTGAGGGCCAGGGCGGTGAGGGCGGCGAGGACGGTCGTACGTCTGCGGGGGATGGTGCGGCTCGTACGCAAGGGAACCTCCGGTGGGGACGGTGCCGGGGAAGGTCTGTCGTTGAGAGCGCTCTCAGAGTTATGTAGATGCACGCGAAGCCGCCGTCAATGGCCCCGGCCGCTTCACTTCCCGAAGGCCGCCCGTCGGCGTCCCGGCCGACTGCCTTGCCTTGACGCCGACGTCAAGGATTACCGTCGCGGTATGCGAATCGGGGAACTGGCCGAACGCGCCGGAACGACGACACGGACGCTGCGGTACTACGAGTCACGGGGCCTGCTGCACGCACGGCGGGCGGAGAACGGATACCGCACGTACGACGAGAGCGACCTGCGGCTGATCCAGCAGATCCGGACCCTCCAGGACTTCGGGTTCGACCTGGAGGAGACCCGTCCCTTCGTCGACTGCCTGCGCGCCGGCCACCCGGCGGGCGACGCCTGCCCGGCCTCGCTGGCCGTCTACCGGCGCAAGCTCGGCGAGCTGGACGCGCTCATCGGCCAGCTGCAGTCCGTGCGTACGGAGGTGGGCGCCCAGCTGGCCCGCGCCGAACTGGAGGCGTCGGCCGAGCTGCCGGGCGGCCCCGAGCCACGATGTGAACTGAACTGGGAGGACGACAGATGATCCACGCAGAAGGTGTCGCCGAGGTCACCGACACGACGTTCGACGCGGAGGTCCTGGAAGCCGGCCTGCCGGTCCTGGTCGAATTCACCGCCGACTGGTGCGGCCCCTGCCGCCAGCTCGCCCCCGTGCTCGGCGCGATCGCCAGGGAGGAGGCCGGCCGAGTCAAGATCGTGCAGATCGACGTGGACCACAACCCGGAGATCACCAGCCGCTACGCGGTGCTGTCGATGCCGACCCTGATGGTCTTCCAGGACGGCGAGCCGGTGAAGTCGATGGTGGGCGCCCGCCCGAAGCGCCGACTGCTCCAGGAGCTGGAGGACGTGCTCCCGGCGGCGGCCTGAGCCCCGGGGAGCGGGGGCTCGGAGTGAGATCACGGACCGTACGCCATCCCGAAGGACGAGGTCGCGGGAGATCCACGTGTCCGTAACCTCCCTTCGGCCTGGCTCAACGCGTCGGCGCCGAAGAGGGGCGGTGCGCCCGGAGATCCGGGTACGCCGCCCCCTCCACGTCCCGTCAGGCCGGCCGCAGCCAGACCGTGGCAAGCGGCGGCAGGGTCAGCGTCACGCTCGTCTCCCTGCCGTGCGCCGGCACCGCCTCCGGCTTCAGCGGCTCCTCGTTGCGCACGTCGCTGCCGCCGTACCGCGCCGCGTCCGTGTTCAGGACCTCGACCCAGGCCTCCGGGCCGTCCGGCACGCCGATGCGGTAGTCGTTACGCACCACCGGGGAGAAGTGGGAGACGGCGATGAGCGGTGATCCGTCCGCGTCGTAACGCACGAACGCGAACGCGTTGTCCTCCGCCGCGCCGCCGTCGATCCAGCTGAAGCCCTCCGGCGCCGTGTCCCGCTGCCAGAGCGCGGGCAGCGCGGTGTACACCGCGTTGAGGTCCGTGACCAGGGTGCGCACACCGCGGTGGTCGCCGGAGGCCTCGTACGTCTCGTCGAGCAGCCACCAGTCCGGGCCATGGCCCTCGGACCACTCGGCGCCCTGGGCGAACTCCTGGCCCATGAAGAGGAGTTGCTTACCGGGGTGGGCCCACATGTAGCCGAGGTAGGCGCGGTGGTTCGCGCGTCGCTGCCACCAGTCGCCGGGCATCTTGCTGACCAGGGCCTGCTTGCCGTGCACCACCTCGTCGTGCGAGATCGGCAGCACGTAGTTCTCGCTGTACGCGTACACCATCGAGAAGGTCATCTCGTTGTGGTGGTACTTGCGGTGAATGGGCTCCTTGGACATGTAGACGAGGGAGTCGTGCATCCAGCCCATGTTCCACTTCAGGCCGAAGCCCAGCCCGCCGTGGTCCGTGGCGCGGGTGACGCCGTCCCAGGCTGTCGACTCCTCCGCCATCGTGACGACGCCGGGGTTGCGCCGGTAGACCGTCGCGTTCATCTCCTGGAGGAAGGTGACCGCGTCCAGGTTCTCCCGTCCCCCGAACTCGTTCGGCGACCACTGTCCGTCCTCACGGGAGTAGTCGAGGTAGAGCATGGAGGCGACCGCGTCGACCCGCAGGCCGTCGATGTGGAATTCCTCGCACCAGTAAGTGGCGTTGGAGACCAGGAAGTTACGGACCTCCTTGCGGCCGTAGTCGAACTCCAGGGTGCCCCAGTCCGGGTGCGCGGCCCGGTTCGGGTCGGAGTGCTCGTACAGCGGGCGGCCGTCGAATTCGGCGAGCGCCCAGTCGTCGCGGGGGAAGTGGGCCGGCACCCAGTCCATGAGGACGCCGATGCCAGCCTCGTGCAGCGCGTCGACCAGGAAGCGAAAGTCGTCGGGGGTGCCCATGCGGGACGTCGGGGCGAAGAAGCCGGTGACCTGGTAACCCCAGGAACCGCCGAAGGGGTGCTCCGACACCGGCATCAGCTCCACGTGGGTGAAGCCGAGCTCCCGTACGTAGAAGGGGAGTTGGGCGGCCAGCTGCCGGTAGGTGAGGCCCGGCCGCCAGGAGGGGAGGTGGATCTCGTAGACGGAGAACGGGGACTCGTGGACCGGGCGGTCGCCGCGGTGCGCCATCCAGTCAGCGTCCTGCCACTCGTGGCGCGAGGCGGTGACCACCGAGGCGGTGGCGGGCGGCACCTCGGTGTGACGGGCCATCGGGTCGGCGCGCTGGGAGTGCGATCCGTCGGGCCGGCAGATGTCGTACTTGTAGACGGCACCCTCGCCCACGCCGGGGAGGAACACCTCCCAGATCCCCGTGGACCCGAGCGAGCGCATCGGGAAGGCCGTGCCGTCCCAGTAGTTGAAGTCACCCGTGACGCGGACCCCGCGCGCATTGGGTGCCCAGACCGTGAAGCGGGTGCCGGCCACGCCCTGGTGCTCCATCGGCTGGGCCCCGAGCGCCTTCCAGAGCTCCTCGTGGCGGCCCTCGCCGATCAGGTGCAGATCGAGTTCGCCGATGGCCGGCAGGAAGCGGTACGGGTCGTCCACCTCGATCGTGTTGTCGTCGTAGGCGACCTGTAGGCGATAGCCGTCGGGCACGGCCGGCAACGCCAGGACGCCGGAGAAGAAGCCGTCGCCGTCGCTCTGCAGCTCGGCCTGCTTGCCCCCGGCCAGCACGGTCACCGAGCGTGCGTAGGGGCGCAGCGCCCGGAAGAGCACTCCGCCCGAGGCCGGGTGCGCGCCCAGGACGCCGTGCGGGTCGTGATGCTCACCGGCGAGCAGGCGGCCTCGGTCCGCGTCGTCCAGGGTGGTGGCGGGCAGCAGGTTCTTGCTGCCCCCACCGCGGCGCGGACGGGGCGGGGTGCCGGTGGCCGCGGTCGCCCGCTTGGCCCGGGTGCGCTTGGCGGGGGGCGGAGGGGCGGACTCGGCAGGTGCGTCCGCGCCGGCGGGAGCGGTGGCCGGAGCGGTGCCGGGCGCCGTGGCGGGTGTCGCGGCGGAGGCGGTGACCTCGGTGGTCACCGGCTTGGCCGTGGGCGGGACCTCGATGGGCTCGGACGACTTGCGGGACGGCTTGCGGGCGGTCACAGGGACTGCCTCCTCGGAAGGCTCGGGGACTCGGGGCTCGGGGGCTCGACGGGGGTGTGGTGGGAGGCGGAAGTCACGCCGGCGTGGCGGCCAGGCGCTGGATGGCGGCCATCGGGACCGGCAGCCAGTCGGGGCGGTGCCGGGCCTCGTAGAGCACCTCGTACACCGCCTTGTCGGTCTCGTGGGCGCGCAGCAGTTCCGGTTCCTCGCGCGGATCGGAGCCCGCCGCGCGGGCGTAGCCCTCGCAGTACGCGGCACGGCAGCGGGCCGCCCACTCCGGGTTCCACGGGTGGTGCGAGCGGGCCGCGTAGTCGAAGGACCGGAGCATCCCCGCGACGTCGCGCACCGTCGGCTGCGGACTCCGGCGCTCCGGCAGCGGTTTGGCCGGCTCACCCTCGAAGTCGATCAGCGACCAGAAGCCGTCGTCCCCCCGCAGGGTCTGGCCGAGGTGCAGATCCCCGTGGACCCGCTGCGCCGCCCAGCCGCGCCCCGTGTCCCCGAGCGCCGCGACGGCGTCGAAGGCGGTGCGCAGCCCCGGTACGTACGGGACGAGTGCCGGGACCGCCTGGGCGGCGGCCTCCAGGCGCTCCACCATCCCGGCCACCAGGTGCCTGGTCCGGTCGTGGGCCAGTGGCGGCGTCGGCAAGGCGGCGGCGAGCGCCGTGTGCACCTCGGCGGTGGCCCGGCCGAGCGCGTGCGCCTCGGGCACGAAGTCCCGCCCGGCGGCCAGGGCGGCGAGCGCGAGCTGCCAGCCGTCCTGTGCGCCGCGCAGGAACGGCTGCAGCACGCCGAGCGTGAGCGGCTCCGGGCTCGTCGTCGCCTCGAACCAGGCCACCGGGGCCGGTACGCGGCCACAGCCCTCGCGGCCGAGCGCGAGCGGCAGTTCGAGATCCGGGTTGGTGCCCGGGAAGACCCGCCGGAAGATCTTCAGGATGAAGGCGTCCCCGTAGACGAGCGAGGAGTTGGACTGCTCGGTGTCCAGGACGCGAGGGGTGAGACCCGGCGGGACGGGCTCCGCCCGGTCGAAGCGGAGGAGGCCGAGGGTTCCGGGAGTACGGAATCGTTCCAGCAGGAGGTCGGCGACGCGCGGGTCGTGCAGTCCCTCGTAGAGCGTGCGCCCGGCCAGCGGCCCTTCGGTGACCTGGCCGATACGTGCCTCGGCCAGTCGCTGGGGCAGTGCTGTGCGCACGCCGAGCAGGAGTTGGTAGCAGTCCCCCTGGGAGTGCGCGGACCGGCTGCTCGGCTGGTGCACCCGTACGAGCAGATGCAACAGCCCGGGCCCCGTGCTCGTGGCGTCCAGCGGCAGTATCTCCGTCGCGGCCACGAGCGAGAAGCCGGTGACGGGCTGCCCCTTGCCCGCGAACCACCGCTGGCGGGGCACCCACTCGTGGAGCAGCGGGGCGAGAGACGGCAGCAGGGCCGTGGTGCCCGTGGTGCTCGTCGAATGTCTTCTTGTCGTCTTTCTCGATGTTGTGCTCTTCGCCAGGGCGACTCGAGTGGATGCAGCCTCCGACATGGCATCGCGTCCTTTCCCCGGGCACACCACAGGATGCGAAGAGTGTCCCGGATTGCGGCAATGGCTGTCCGGCTGTGCGGGACGTGTCGGGTGAGGAAAAGTCGGTACGGACTCGATCAATGGGCCACGAAGGGTCCGAAGGAGCCCGGATGCGCTCGATATGGGGGAGAGTGCCCCGTGCGGGGCGGCGGAAACCGCCCCGCGGGTGGCGCCCCGAAGGTGAGGCGCCGTCATCCGACCGTCACCGGCGGTCAGCTGACCGGAGCGTCCTTCCGCAGCCGGAACCAGTAGAAACCGTGGCCCGCGAGTGTCAGCAGGTAGGGCCACTGACCGACGGCGGGGAAGCGCACCCCGCCGATCAGCTCCACCGGATGACGGCCGTTGAAGGCCCTGAGATCGAGCTCCGTCGGCTGTGCGAACCGCGAGAAGTTGTGGACGCACAGCACGAGATCGTCCTTGTACTCGCGGGTGAACGCGATCACCGCCGGGTTCGACGAGGGCAGTTCGCTGTACGAGCCGAGGCCGAACGCCGGATTCTGCTTGCGGATCTCGATCATCCGCCGCGTCCAGTGCAGCAGCGACGACGGCGAGGCCATCGCCGCCTCGACGTTGGTGACCTGGTAGCCGTAGACCGGGTCCATGATCGTGGGGAGGTAGAGCCGCCCCGGATCGCTCGACGAGAAACCGGCGTTGCGGTCGGGCGTCCACTGCATCGGGGTGCGTACGGCGTCGCGGTCGCCCAGCCAGATGTTGTCGCCCATGCCGATCTCGTCCCCGTAGTAGAGGATCGGGGAGCCGGGCAGTGACAGCAGCAGGGCCGTGAACAGCTCGATCTGGTTGCGGTCGTTGTCCAGGAGCGGCGCGAGACGCCGGCGGATGCCGATGTTGGCCCGCATCCGCGGATCCTTGGCGTACTCCGCGTACATGTAGTCGCGCTCTTCGTCCGTCACCATCTCGAGCGTCAGCTCGTCGTGGTTGCGGAGGAAGATGCCCCACTGGCAGCCCGACGGGATCTCCGGGGTCTTCGCCAGGATTTCCGAGACCGGGTAGCGGCTCTCACGCCGTACGGCCATGAAGATCCGTGGCATCACCGGGAAGTGGAACGCCATGTGGCACTCGTCGCCCCCGGCCGTGTAGTCGCCGAAGTAGTCGACGACGTCCTCCGGCCACTGGTTGGCCTCGGCGAGCAGCACCGTGTCCGGGTAGTTGGCGTCGATCTCCTTGCGGACCCGCTTGAGGAAGTCGTGGGTCTCGGGGAGGTTCTCGCAGTTGGTGTTCTCGCGCTGGTAGAGGTAGGGCACCGCGTCGACGCGGAAGCCGTCGATGCCGAGGTCCAGCCAGAAGCGCAGGGCAGAGATGATCTCCTCCTGCACCGCCGGGTTCTCGTAGTTGAGGTCCGGCTGGTGCGAGAAGAACCGGTGCCAGTAGTACTGCTTGCGGACCGGGTCGAAGGTCCAGTTGGACGTCTCCGTGTCGACGAAGATGATCCGCGCGTCCGGGAACTGCTTGTCGTCGTCGGCCCAGACGTAGTAGTCGCCGTACGGCCCGTCGGGGTCGGTACGGGACTGCTGGAACCAGTCGTGCTGGTCGCTCGTGTGGTTCATGACGAAGTCGATGATCACGCGCATGCCGCGCTGGTGCGCGGCGTCGACGAACTCCACGAAGTCGGCGAGGTCGCCGAACTCGGGCAGCACGGCCGTGTAGTCGGATACGTCGTAACCACCGTCACGCAGGGGCGACTTGAAGAACGGCGGCAGCCACAGGCAGTCGACGCCCAGCCACTGCAGGTAGTCCAGCTTCGCGGTGAGGCCCTTGAGGTCCCCGACGCCGTCCCCGTTCGAGTCCTGGAAGGACCGGACGAGTACCTCGTAGAAGACGGCGCGCTTGAACCAGTCGGGATCGCGGTCCTTGGCGGGAGTGTCCTCGAACAGGTCGTGGACAGGCTCATTGACGATCATGGTGTGGGTGACCCTCCGGTCGGCGGGGACGGTCGCAGGACCACGATGTGCGCGGGCGTCACACCCGGCTCGAGACGCACATAGAAGGCCCTGCCCCAGTGATAGGTGTCGCCGGTGAGCTCGTCGCGCACCGGCACGCTCTCGTGCCAGTCGAGGCCGAGACGCGGCATGTCCAACGAGACCGTGGCCTCCTGGGTGTGGTGAGGGTCGAGGTTGACGACCACCAGAACGATGTCCGAACCGGAGCGCTTGCTGTATGCGATCAGCGCTTCGTTGTCGACCGAGTGGAAGTGCACGTCGCGCAGTTGCTGGAGCGCCGGATGGCGACGCCGGATCCGGTTGAGGGAGGTGATCAGGGGAGCGAGCGAGCGGCCCTCACGTTCCGCCGACTCCCAGTCCCTGGGCCTGAGTTGGTACTTCTCGGAGTCCTGGTACTCCTCGCTCCCGGGACGCACCGGGGTGTTCTCGTACAGCTCGAAGCCCGCGTACACGCCCCAGGAGGGGGACAGCGTCGCGGCCAGCACGGCCCGGGACTCGAAGGCGGGACGGCCGCCCTCCTGCAGATGACCGGGAAGAATGTCGGGCGTGTTCACGAAGAAGTTGGGTCGCATGTACGAGGAACTCTCGCCCGAAAGCTCGGTCACGTACTCGGTGAGTTCCTGCTTCGTGTTACGCCAGGTGAAGTAGGTGTACGACTGCTGGAAGCCGACCGCGGCCAGCGTGCGCATCATCGCGGGGCGGGTGAAGGCCTCGGCGAGGAAGAGAACGTCGGGGTCGGTGCGGTTGATGTCGGCGATCACCTTCTCCCAGAAGACGACCGGCTTGGTGTGCGGATTGTCGACGCGGAAGATCCGTACGCCGTGCTCCATCCAGAACCGCAGGATGCGGACGGTCTCGCGGACGATCCCGCCCAGATCCCTGTCGAACGCGATCGGATAGATGTCCTGGTACTTCTTGGGCGGGTTCTCGGCGTAGGCGATGGTCCCGTCGGTCCGGTGGTGGAACCACTCCGGATGCTCCGTCACCCAGGGGTGGTCCGGGGAGCACTGGAGGGCGAAGTCCAGCGCGATCTCCATCCGCAGCGTGCGGGCCGTCGCGACGAAGTGGTCGAAGTCATCGAGCGTGCCGAGGTCCGGATGGACGGCGTCGTGCCCGCCCTCGGCCGAGCCGATCGCCCAGGGAACGCCCGGGTCGTCGGCTCCGGGGGAGAGGCTGTTGTTGGGACCCTTGCGGTGGGTGGTTCCGATGGGGTGGATCGGTGGGAGATAGACGACGTCGAACCCCATCGCGGCGACGGCGGGAAGCCGCTCGGCGGCGGTCCGGAAGGTTCCGCTGACCGTCCTGGTGGCCGGCTGGGGGATCTCCGCCGTGACCGCGGGGTTCTTCTTCCGCGTGGTGGCGGCGGCGGTCTTCGACGTCTTCGCGGCCCTCGGCTTCCGGGCGGGCTTCGGGGGAGCCACCGGCTCCTGCCGCGCGCCCTCGGAGCGCGGGAACAGCTCGTACCAGGAGCCGTACAGGGCGCGCCGGCGTTCCACGGTCAGCGGCAGCGGCCGGGACGCGGTGACCAGTTCGCGCAGGGGGTGGCGGCCGAGCGCCTCGTCCACCTCGGCGGTCAGCGCGGCCGCGAGCCGGGAGGCCGCCGGGCGGTTCGTGTCGCGCAGCGCGTCGACGGCGGCGAGCACGGCCTCGCGCCCGTCCTTCTTGGGAACGCCCTCGGCGGCGCGGGCATACAGCTCCGCCCCCTCGTCGAGGACGAGGGCGGTGTCGATGCCCGCCGGGATCTTGATCTGCGCGTGTGCGCGCCAGGTGGTGACCGGATCGCTCCATGCCTCGACGGTGTACGTCCAGGCGCCCTCGGAATCGGGGGTGACATCGGCGCCCCAGCGGTCCGTGCCAGGAGCGAGCTCGCGCATCGGCGTCCAGGGGCCGGGCCGTCCGTTCGCGTCGCACAGGACGACGTTGGCGGCCACGGCGTCGTGGCCCTCGCGGAACACGGTGGCGCTGACCTCGAAGGTCTCGCCCGCGACGGCTTTGGCGGGCCGTCTGCCGCAGTCGACGAGCGGACGGACGTCCAGGACGGGAATGCGACCGATCATGGAATCACCTGGGGGTCGGAGCTCGGCATGCACGGCGCGCGACGTGGGCGTGAAGGGCTGACCGCGCGCGCCGCGATGGTGGGGTTGCGTCCTTTGTAGCTGCTCGGTTGTCGGCTGGCGGGCTGTGGGCATGGCCGCTCCTGTCCGCGTTCACTCGAATGGCACTCGAATGGCAGGTGCGCGGGCGGTTCGGGCTCGGACCGGGGGCACCTGGGATGTGCAGCGCGGGGTGTTACCGGGGAAGCCTTCCCACCGCTTTCGGGCGGCCAACCCGGCGGTGTGTTAACTCCTGGGTGCAACCGGTGCACGCGCTGTGGGCCGCGCGCCGGTCCCCCGGCCGCCACGCGGGCACCTCCGCAGCCTTCCCTGTGGTGCGGGGTGCCACAAGTCCGCGTGAGGAGGGGAAATCAGCCATATCGCCCGTGACAGACAGGCACTTAACTGGCGCATCTGGCCCATGGGGCGACAGGGGCCGGAGGTACCGACGCGATCCCGGTGACAGGGGTGGCCCAAGGGACGGCAGAGGGAGGGCGCGCGCCGTGCAGCGCCGGGGGAGGGGGCGGGCCGGCCGCGCCGCTCCGGACCCACTGAGCCGGTCGCGCGCCGTGGTTGTGTACGGCGGCACACCGCTACCGTCGAGGGTGACGGAGAGGGCGCCCACCGTCGTGCGTCCCCTCGGATCCGTACGTCCCCTGTAAAGGTGGGATACGTGAAGGCCATTCGTCGATTCACCGTGCGTCCCGTCCTCCCCGAACCCCTGCGACCGCTCAGCGACCTCGCCCGCAACCTGCGCTGGTCCTGGCACACCGAGACCCAACAGCTCTTCCAGGCGGCCGACCCGGAGGGCTGGCGGCCCGCGGACGCCGACC
Organism: Streptomyces sp. NPDC060209; assembly: GCF_042728155.1. NCBI lineage: Bacteria > Bacillati > Actinomycetota > Actinomycetes > Kitasatosporales > Streptomycetaceae > Streptomyces > Streptomyces sp. NPDC060209. The sequence continues at coordinate 6,987 of NZ_JBHWZS010000170.1, read as the reverse complement.
CCGTGCGTCTGCTCGGCGCCGTCTCCGCCGCGCGCCTCGCCGAGCTGGCCGGGGACCAGCACTTCATGCGCCGGCTCACCGCGGTGTCCGAGGACCTCCGGGAGTACCTCGGCGGCCCGAGGTGGTATCAGAACCAGCTCTCCCAGGGCGCGGAGCTCCCCGCCGCCATCGCCTACTTCTCACCCGAATTCGGGGTCACCGCCGCCCTGCCCCAGTACTCGGGCGGGCTGGGCATCCTGGCAGGTGACCATCTGAAGGCCGCCAGCGACCTGGGCGTGCCGCTCATCGGGGTCGGCCTGCTCTACCGGCACGGCTACTTCCGCCAGAGCCTGTCCCGGGACGGCTGGCAGCAGGAGCACTACCCCGTCCTCGACCCCAACGAGCTGCCGCTCACCCTCCTGCGGGAGGCCGACGGCACCCCCAGCAGGGTGGTGCTCGCCCTGCCCGGCGGCCGCTCGCTGTACGCCTCGATCTGGCAGGCCCACGTCGGGCGCGTCCCCCTGCTCCTCCTCGACTCCGACGTCGAGGAGAACGCACCGGGCGAGCGCGACGTCACCGACCGGCTCTACGGCGGCGGCAGCGACCACCGTCTGCTGCAGGAGATGCTGCTCGGCATCGGCGGCGTGCGCGCCGTTCGCGCCTACTGCCGGCTGACCGGGCACGCGGCCCCCGAGGTGTTCCACACCAACGAGGGCCACGCCGGATTCCTCGGCCTGGAGAGGATCAGAGAACTCTCCGAGACGGGCCTGGACTTCGACGCCGCCCTGGAGGTCGTGCGGGCCGGCGCGGTGTTCACCACGCACACTCCGGTCCCCGCCGGGATAGACCGTTTCGACCGCCAGCTCGTGGCCCGTCACTTCGGCGACGACGGCGAGCTGCCGGGCGTCGGCGTCGAGAAGATCCTGCGCCTCGGGATGGAGACCTACGACGGCGGCGAGCCCGGCCTCTTCAACATGGCGGTGATGGGGCTGCGGCTCGCGCAGCGTGCCAACGGGGTCTCCACCCTGCACGGGGCCGTCAGCCGGGAGATGTTCTCGGGGCTGTGGCCGGGATTCGATCCCTCCGAGGTGCCGATCACCTCGGTGACCAACGGGGTGCACGCCCCGACCTGGGTCGCGCCCGAGGTTCTGCGTCTCGGAGCCGACACCTTCGGCTCCGAGCGGGCGGAGAACGCCCTCGCCGGAGCCGAGGTCGGCCGGGAGACCGGTGCCGACGGCGGAACGGCAGGAACCCCCAGACGCTGGGACGCCGTGACCGCCGTCCCCGACCGCGAGATCTGGGACCTCCGCAGGGGACTGCGGGAGCAGCTCGTCGCCGAGGTGCGCAAGCGGCTCTACGCCTCCTGGCGCAGGCGCGGTGCGGGCACCGCCGAGCTCGGCTGGATCGACGGAGTGCTCGACCCGGACGTGCTGACCATCGGCTTCGCCCGCCGGGTGCCCTCGTACAAGCGGCTGACGCTCATGCTCCACGACCGTGACCGGCTGCGGGAGCTGCTGCTCCACCCGACGCGTCCGATCCAGATCGTCGTCGCAGGCAAGGCCCACCCCGCCGACGACGGCGGCAAGCGGCTGGTGCAGGAGCTGGTCCGGTTCTCGGACGACCCGCGGGTGCGACATCGCATCGTCTTCCTGCCGGACTACGGCATGGGGATGGCGCAGAAGCTCTACCCGGGCTGCGACGTCTGGCTCAACAACCCCCTGCGTCCTCTGGAGGCCTGCGGCACCAGTGGCATGAAGGCGGCGCTCAACGGGTGCCTCAACCTGTCCGTGCGCGACGGCTGGTGGGACGAGTGGTTCGAACCCGACTTCGGCTGGGCGATCCCCACCGCCGACGGGTCCGCCACCGACGAGGAGCGCCGGGACGAGCTGGAGGCCAACGCCCTCTACGCGCTCATCGAGGACCGGGTCGCGCCCCGCTTCTACGACCGGAACGCCGAGGACCTGCCCGAGCGGTGGATCGAGATGGTCCGCAGCACCCTGGTCACCCTCGGCCCCAAGGTCCTCGCGGGCCGCATGGTGCGGGAGTACGTCGAGAGGCTCTACGCCCCCGCGGCACTGTCCCGCCGGGCGCTGGAGCCCGCGGCCGCCCGCGAGCTCGCCGCATGGAAGACCAGGATCCGCGCTGCCTGGCCGCAGGTGGCCGTCGATCATGTGGAGGCCTCCGCCGACACGGTCGTCGGCGGCTCCGCCGAGCTGGGGTCCACCCTGGCGCTCCGGGTCCGGATCGCCCTGGGCGGTCTCGACCCGGAGGACGTGGAGGTCCAGGTGGTCGCCGGACGGGTCGACTCCGGGGACGCGATCGCGGAGGCACAGACGTTTCCGCTGAAGCCGGCGGGCGGTCACGACCTGGAGGACCGCTGGCTGTACGAGGGCCCGCTCGCCCTCGACCGTACGGGCCCCTACGGCTACACCGTGCGCGTCCTGCCCTCGCATCCGCTGCTCGCCTCGGGTGCGGAACTCGGACTGGTCGCGGTGCCGAACGCGTCGACGGACGACGGCGGAGGGGTGCTCCTGCGCTGACGCCCCTCGTTCACGGTGGGCCCGGCGTGCCTCTGCGCCGGGCCCACCCCTGTGTCCGCGGGTCCACCGGTAACCGGCAGGGGTTTTTTCGCCGTGATCTCGCTAACATGACAGCCCTGCCGAGGTGGCTCGCAGCCACCGACGTGACAGCGAGGCGTCCCACCGGGCGCGAGTGGAGGTCGGCACGGTGAACGGCGGCGGAGGCCGAGCGAGACGCCTGACCCGTCGGCTGGCCGCGCAGAACGGCACCTCCCGGAAGCTGCACATCCGCCGGCCGGAATCCGCCGGCCCGCCGAGGGGCGACCGCTTCACCACCGCGGCCCGGATGCGCTGGCTCAACGAGGCGAGCACCCGCATCGGCACGACGCTCGACCTGGAGCGGACGGCCAAGGAGCTGGCCGCATTCAGCGTCCCGCGGCTGGCCGACGCCGCCGCCGTCGATCTGCTGGAGTCCGTGCTGCGCGGCGAGGAGGGCGAGCGCGTGACCGGCGCGGCGGTGCCCGTCACCCGTGCCATGGCCGTGCGGGCCATCGACGCGCTCGACGAACTCGAACCCGCCCCGGTGGGCGAGGTGGTCGACCGCCGGGAGCGCCGCGAGACGCTGCTGACCACCGAGTGCCTGCGCAACGGCCGGCCCGTGCTGGTCAGCCGGATGACCCCGGAGGACTACGAGCGCGTCGCGCCGACGCCGAGCGCGGCGGAGGCGATGCGCCGTCAGGGCGTCCACAGCTACATGGCCGTCCCCCTGACCGCCCGCGGTGTCCTGCTGGGCTCCGCGGACTTCGTGCGCGCCGGTGACAGCCCGCCCTTCAACCGCGCCGACCTGGACCTGGCGGGTCAGCTCGCCTCCATGGCGGCCGTGTTCATAGACAACGCCCGGCTCTACGGGCGCGAACGCCAGCACGTCGTCTCGCTCCAGCGCTCCCTGCTCCCGCGCGCCACACCGCACACCCCCGGCCTGCGGGTGCACGCCCACTACGCGCCGGCCGTCGACGCGCACGGGGTGGGCGGGGACTGGTACGACGTGGTGGCGCTCCCCAGCGGGCGTACGGCGCTCGTCGTCGGCGACGTCACCGGCCACGGTCTGCCCGCCGCCGCCACGATGGGCAGGCTGCGGACCGTCGCCCGCACGCTCATGATGCTGGACATCGCCCCCGACAGACTGCTCGCCCGGCTCGACCTGGCCACCCGTGACCTGGAGGACGACCAGGTCGCCACCTGTCTGTGCGCCGTGTACGACCCGGCGGACTCCAGCTACACGATCGCGAGCGCGGGCCACCCGCCGCCGCTGCTGGTGGACGCGGGCGGGACCGCCCGCTATCTGGACGTGCCGGTCGGGGCGCCGCTGGGCGCCGGAGTCATCCCCTACGACCCGCTGCGGCTCCGTGGCCCGGTGGGCGGCCGGCTCGTGTTCTACACCGACGGCCTGATCAAGACACGCACCGACGACGTGGACGTACAGCTGGAAGGTCTGCGCGCGTCCGTGGCCGCGATGGCGCCCGAGCAGCTCGACGCCGGCGGCCCGCTCACCTCGCCGCGGCAGGACGACGGCCGGTTCGACGAGGCGGTGCTGCTGGTCGCGGGGGGCCACGAGCTGTCCCCCGACGTGCGGTTGCGGGAGTGGGACCTGCCCACGGAAGGCAATCCCGCCTCCACCGCCCGCAAGCTGGTCACGGAGCAGCTCTCGCGATGGGACCTGTCCGAACTCGCCGACGTGACGGAGCTGGTGGTCAGCGAGCTGGTCGGCAACGCCCTGCGCTACGGGGGCGGCCCCGGCCGGCTCCGGCTGCTGTGCGACGAGCGGCTCCAGGTGGAGCTGGCCGACACCGGGCCCGACCTGCCGCAGATCCAGCACGCCGACGTCAGCGACGAGGGCGGCCGAGGGCTCCAGCTCATCAACCTGCTGTGCCGCAGGTGGGGTTCGTGCCGCACAGCCACCGGAAAGATCGTCTGGGCCGAGCAGAACGTCCCCGGCCGGGACGCGGACTCCCCCTCCTGACGCACGGAACGGCCCCGGGGAGCGTGCTCCCCGGGGCCGTCCCGCTGTGCCGGTGCGCGTTCAGGGCCGACGCCTGTTCAGCGCCCCCGGACAGTGCTCAGAAGGTGAGCTTGACGCTGTTGAAGGTGCCGGTGTCGCCCGAGTAGGCGTCCTGGACCTTGAGGTTCCACGTGCCGTTGGCCACCTCGGACGAGGCGTTGACCGTGTAGGTCGCCACCACGTTGTCCGCGGAGTCGCTCGACGAGGAGTTCTTCAGCCGGTACGCCGTCCCGTCCGGGGCGACCAGGTCGAGGACGAGGTCACCGCGGTAGGTGTGGGTGATGTTCACCGCCACCGACAGGTCACTGGGCGCGTTGCCGGTGATGCCGCTGACGACGACCGGGAAGTTGGTGGTGCTCCGGTCGGCGATGGCCTTGACGGTCGTGTTCTGGAAGACCGTGCCGCCCGGGTCGGGGTCGGTGCCGCCGGGGCGGGAGCCCACGGCGATGCCGGCCCAGGCGTTGGCCACCGCAGTGTACTCGGCGCTCGTGGTGCCGTACAGCTCACCGGCCACGGCGAGGGTGCCGGTGCGGGCCGCGGCGTAGTTCGTGGTGGAGGTGAACTTCGTGGTGAGCGCCTTGAACCAGATCTGCAGCGCCTTGTCCCGGCCGATGCCGGTCACCGGAAGGCCGTCGGACGTCGGGGAGTTGTAGGACACCCCGTTGACGGTCTTGGCGCCGCTGCCCTCGGAGAGCAGGTAGAAGAAGTGGTTCGCCGGACCCGAGGAGTAGTGGACGTCGACCGAGCCGAGGCCCGAGTACCACGAGTCCTTGGACGCGCCGTCCTTGCTCGGCTTGTCCATGTAACGCAGCGGTGTGCCGTCGCCGTTGATGTCGATCTTCTCGCCGACCAGGTAGTCGCCCGGGTCGGTGGCGGTGTTGGAGTAGAACTCCACGCCCGCCGCGAAGATGTCCGAGGTGGCCTCGTTGAGGCCGCCCGACTCACCGCTGTAGTTGAGACCGGCGGTGTTGGAGGTGACGCCGTGCGTCATCTCGTGGGCCGCCACGTCCAGGGAGGTCAGGGGCGCGAGGTTGCCGCTGCCGTCGCCGTAGGTCATGCAGAAGCAGCTGTCCGACCAGAAGGCGTTGACGTAGTTGTTGCCGTAGTGGACGCGGGAGTACGCGCCGACACCGTCGCCCTTGATGCCGCTGCGGCCCATGACGTTCTTGTAGAAGTCCCAGGTCTCCGCGGCCCCGTAGTGCGCGTCGGCGGCGGCCGTCTCGGTGTTCGACGCGCTGCCGTTGCCCCAGACGTCGTCGGTGCCGGAGAACAGGGTCCCGGTGCCGGACGTGCCGCGGTTCAGGTTGTACGTCTTGTGGTTGCCGCGCGCGGTGTCGGTCAGGTTGTACGAGCTGCCGGAGCCCGAGGTCCCCAGGGTCACCTGGCCGCTGTACTGCGTGTTGCCGGTGCCGTTCTCGATGGCCTGCCACTCGAAGAGCTTGGCGCCGGAGGAGGCGTCCGTGATGACGTGCAGCTCGTTCGGGGTGCCGTCGTGCTGGAGGCCGCCGACCACGGTCTCGTAGGCGAGCTGCGGGGTCCCGCTCGCCGCCCAGACGACCTTGCGCGGTGCCTTGCTCGCCTCGGTGCTCTTCGAACCGTCCGCCTCGGCCGCGGTCAGCGCCTGCTTCTCGGCCGTGGCCGGCGCGACGTCCGCCGTCGTGCCGACGGCCTTCAGCTGAGCTCCGGTCGCCTTCGACGCCTTGGTGACGCCCTGCGTCGCCCCGGCCTTCGACTCGGCCACGACCAGGTCGCCTCCGAGGACGGGGAGCCCGTCGAGCGTGCGCTCGTAGCGGGTGTGGGTGGTGCCGTCGACATCCTTGACGACGTCCCGTACCACGAGCTTCTCCGTCGACCCGAGGCCGAGCTCCTTGGCGGTGGCCGCCTTGGTGGAGTTGGCCTCCCGGAGCAGTTCGGCGCGTTGGGCGGGGGAGAGCTTCGCGGGGAGCGCGCCGGGGTCGGCGCCCTTCACCGCCGCGGCGGGGGCCGCGGTGGCGCTTTCGGGGGCGGCCGTTGCGGCACCGCCCTGCATTCCGACGGCGAGGAGGGCGGCTGCGGCTATCAGAGCGCCGGTCGCGGTGGCACGACGGCTGGGCGTGGGTCTCACGCGGACTCCTTCTGCGAGGGGGGCGACGGCCGACTGGGTGAGTGGGCCGGCAGAGCAGGCGGTGCGTGGAACGGGGGAAGAGTGCCAGTCGGAGTGTGTGCGTGTCAGGACCGCGTCAACACATTGGCCGGAAGTCGTCCGTTGCCGGAAGTGCCGTGTTCGTTAACCGGACGTTTCGCCGCGTGTCGCCCCGATGCCGTAGAGGGGGCGTGGAGAGCCCGTGAAGCCTTGCGTTCCAGGGTGAGTTGAGATTCCGTTCGAATGTGCGGTGTTCGAACGGAGAGGCGCGGAGGCGGTGATGACCACGTGCTGAGACGGCGCGGAAC
>NZ_JBHWZS010000169.1:0-18077 GCF_042728155.1 Streptomyces sp. NPDC060209 | reverse complement strand
CGGCCGCGGGGCCCGCAGGCATGGGGCAGGGCACAGCCAGGGCGTCGAAGTGTGTGCGATGTCTTGACGTGCCCCTGCCGAGATGGCTTTATGGGAGCGCTCCCACGTCCCATCCCATGTTTGCGTCACCCGGCGCCCACTTTCTGGAGTCGCAGTGAGATCAGCAACGAGTACGGCACGAAAGAGCCCCTTAACCGCCCTGCTGAAGGTCTTGGCCGCCCTTCTCGGCGTCGTCCTGCTGGGCGCGCTCGGGCCGGCGGCGGCGCAGGCCCGGCCCGCGCAGGCGGAAGCCGCGGCGACCGGCCTGCACATCAGCGACGGCCGCCTGCTGGAGGGCAACGGCAACGACTTCGTCATGCGCGGCGTCAACCACGCGCACACCTGGTACCCGGGCGAGACCCAGTCGCTGGCCGACATCAAGGCCTTCGGCGCGAACACCGTCCGCGTCGTCCTCTCCGACGGCCACCGCTGGACGAGGAACGGCCCCGACGAAGTCGCGGGCATCATCGACGACTGCAAGACCAACCGGCTGATCTGCGTACTGGAGGTGCACGACACCACCGGTTACGGCGAGGACGCCGCGGCGGGCACCCTCGACCACGCGGCCGACTACTGGATCAGCCTCAAGGACGTACTCGCCGGCCAAGAGGACTACGTCGTCATCAACATCGGCAACGAGCCCTGGGGCAACACCGACCCCGCCGGCTGGACCGCGCCGACGACCGCCGCCGTGCAGAAGCTGCGCGGCGCGGGATTCGCCCACACGATCATGGTGGACGCTCCGAACTGGGGCCAGGACTGGCAGGGCGTCATGCGCGCCAACGCCCAGGCCGTGTACGACGCCGACACCACGGGCAACCTGATCTTCTCGATCCACATGTACAGCGTCTACAACACGGCCCAGGCGGTCACCGACTACCTGAACGCCTTCGTCGACGCCGGACTCCCCCTTCTCATCGGCGAGTTCGGCGGGCCCGCCGACCAGTGGGGTGACCCGGACGAGGACACCATGATGGCCACCGCCGAGCAGCTCGGCCTCGGCTACCTGGCATGGTCCTGGAGCGGCAACACCGACCCGATCCTCGACCTGGCCATCGACTTCGACCCGAGCCGGCTGAGCTCCTGGGGCGAGCGCATCTTCCACGGAGCGAACGGCATCGCCCAGACCTCCCAGGAGGCCACGGTCTTCGGCGGCGGCGGCAACCCGGACGACACGCAGGCCCCGACCGCCCCGGGCACCCCGACCGCCTCCGCGGTGACGGCCACCTCCGCCACCCTGACCTGGCCCGCGGCGACCGACAACGTTGCCATCGCCGGTTACGACGTCGTCCGCGTCAGCGGCGGCACCGAGACCGCTGTCGCCTCCTCCACCACCAGCGGCGTCACCGTGACCGGCCTCACCGCGGACACCGCGTACTCGTTCGCCGTCTACGCGCGCGACGCCGCGGGCAACCGCTCCGCACGGTCCGCCGCGGTGAGCGTCACCACCGACAAGAGCACCCCCACGCCGGGCGTGGGCTGCTCCGTCGGCTACCGGGTGGTCGGCGACTGGCCCGGCGGGTTCCAGGGTGAGATCACCATCCGTAACACCGGCGCCACCGCCATCAACGGGTGGAACCTCGGCTTCGCCTTCGCCAACGGACAGACCGTGTCCAACATGTGGGGCGGGACGGCCACACAGAGCGGTGCCACGGTCAGCGTCGCCCCCGCCGGATACACGGCCGCGATCGCCGCGAACGGCTCGGTCACGGTCGGCTTCACCGGCACCAGGAGCACCACCAACGCGGCCCCGACCGCCTTCACGCTCAGCGGCAACACCTGCACGACGGCCTGACCCCGGCCGTTCCACCGGCCGGCAGGGCCCCCCATCCCCTGCCGGCCGGCTCACTCTTCCCAGCGCACCGTTCGTCCGCGATGATCACGAAATGCAGACCGACAGCAGGGCCGAGCAGCTGGTCCAGGCGGCGGAGGACGGCGACGCGGCCCTCGTGACCCGGCTGCTCGCCGAAGGGGTGCCGGTCGACGCCTACCGGGCGGGTGGGCGCACGGCCCTGGACCTGGCGGTGCGCCACGGCCACGGCGATCTGGTCCGCCTGCTCGTGGACGCCGGCGCCGATCCGGAGCAACGCGCCGGTGAATACGGCGAGCTGACAGTCCTGTCGCAGGCGGCGGCGTACAGCAGGACGGACATCGCCCGCATCCTGCTCGATGCCGGCGCACACCCCGACACCCCGTCCCGGATCGGATTTCCGCTGCTGTTCGCCTCCTCGTCCGCGATCCCCGGCCCGACCTGTCCGGAGATCGTGGACCTGCTGCTGGACCGGGGAGCCGACATCGGCCTGCGGCTGAGGAACCTCACGTCCCTGGAGTGGGCCGTGTGGTTCGGCATGGTGGACATGGTGCACCAGCTGCTGCGCCGGGGCGCGGACCCTTCGGCCGAGGCCCTGGATCTCGCCGAGGAGCGAAACCGCCACTATCCGGCCTCTCGACGGGACTGCGAACGCATCATGGAGGCCCTGCGCGCCGCGGGCGCCCCTGAGAGGATGGAGCCGTGATCCGCGACCTGTACAACGTGCATGCCGTGGGGCCGGATTACGGCCCCACTCCGCTGACCCCGGACGAGGAACAGCGGGCCAGAGCGACCCTGTTCACCGAGCTGGGCAACGCGATCGCCGACCGCGGCTGGACGCGCTTCCCCGCCCACAGCCCCGAGGAGCGCCGGCGCCTGGTCGCCGTCGGCCGCATGCTGAGCGAGCACTGGGGCATCCCCGTCACCGTCGAGGCGGAGGACGAGTGCGCCATGCGCCTGTCCCTCACGGGCCACGCCCTGAGCGCCTGACGCCGAGGCCCCAGGTCATCATGGCGCCATGACCTCACACACAACTGCCTCTCAGGCACTCATCGTTGTCGACGTACAGCGGGCCTTCGTCCGTGGCGAGGGTGCGCTGCCCGAGGCGGCGCGCCTCGTGGACCGGACGGCGGACCTGATCGCACGGGCCCGGGAGGCCGGGGCTCTCGTCGTCCATGTCCAGAACGACGGACCCGCCGGTGCGGACGACGAGCCCCACACCGCCGGCTGGGAGCTCCACCACCCCGTCGAGGCGGGGCCCACGGAAGTGGTGATCCGCAAGACGCACGACGACGCGTTCCAGGAGACCTCGCTGGGGGGCCTGTTGACCGCGTCCGGGGTGCGGGCGCTCGCCGTATGCGGCCTGATGTCCGAGATGTGCGTGCAGGCGACGGCCCGTACGGCCGTGACGCTGGGCTACCGGGTCGTCCTGCCGCACGACGCCCACGCGACGCACGACATACCGGCGGAGCCCGGCATCAGCGCGACGGTCCCGGCGGCCACGGTCTCGCGGGTCGCCGCGTGGCCCCTCAGCAGGGACGCCGACGTCACCGCCCGCGCCGCCGACGTCAGGTTCACGGCACCATCGCCCACGGCCGGCTGAGGGCGGCCTCCCGGCTACGCGACCCTGGCCCGGCTTCCTACGAAAGTTTTCGAAGCTTTCGGAGCATTGACCGAAATTTATCGGAGCGGCTAGCCTGCCGCTCGAATCCCCGGACGACAGTGAAGACGACGTCCACATACATGGATTCACCCTGCTTCCCCCACCCAGCCAGAGGGAGCACCACCGTGATCCGAAGATCGTCGATCGTCAGCCTGTTCGCCGCGGCCGCGCTCACCGCCGTCGTCGTCTCCCCCGCGCTCGGCGCAGGGGACGGCCACGGTCAGGGCAGCTCACCGGCTCCCGACGAGCGCAACGCCCGCTGGGTGAGCACCTGGACGTCCATGCCGCAGCTGACGGAGCCGGGCAACATGCCGCCCGCGCCGTTCACCGAGGACGGCTCGGTCCTGACGGACGCCACCCTGCGCCAGACGGTTCACGTCTCCGCGGGCGGTGAGCACATACGGCTGCGTTTCTCGAACGCTTTCGGCGGCGCCGCCCTGCCGATCAGCAAGGTGTCCGTGGCCCTGCCCCTCGACGGCAGGGCGGGGACCAGCGCGGTGAAGGCGGGGACCACACGGCCCGTGACCTTCCAGGGCCGCTCCTCGGTGTCGGTCCCGGCGGGCGCCCAAGCGGTCTCCGACCCGCTGGACTTCACGCTCGCGCCGGGGACCAACCTCACGGCGACGGTATATCTGGCGACCGGTCAGGCCTCCACGTCCATCACCTCGCACCCCGGTTCCCGTACGACGTCCTATCTGCGGGCCGGTGATCACGTGACCGACGCGGACCTGCCAGGGGCGACGCCCACCGACCACTGGTACTTCCTCAGCGGTGTCGAGGTCTGGTCCAGGAGCACCACCTCGGCGGCCGTCGTGCTCGGCGACTCGCTCACCGACGGCAGGGGCTCCACCACCAACATGAACGACCGCTGGCCCGACCTGCTGCAGAAGCGGCTGAAGTCGGGGGCCGCCACGTCGAAGACAGCCGTAGTCAACCAGGCGGCCGGCGGGAACCGGCTGCTGAACGACGGTCTGGGGCCCAACGGCCTGGCCCGGCTCGACCGCGACGTCCTTGCCCAGAGCGGGGTCGACTGGCTGCTCGTCTTCGAGGGCATCAACGACATCGGTACGGCCGAAGCCTCTCCGGCCGCCCAGAAGCAGGTCTCGGCCGATGTCATCGCCGCGTACGAGCAGATCATCACCCGGGCCCACACCCAGGGCATCCGCGTGTACGGGGCGACGCTGACCCCGATGGGCGGCAACACGGGGTACGACGATCCGGAAGGCCACCGCGAGCAGGCCCGGCAGACGGTCAACACCTGGATCCGCACGAGCGGCCGCTTCGACAGCGTGATCGACTTCGACCGGACCGTCCGCGACCCGCAGGCACCACGGCAGCTCCGGGCCGAGCTGGACACCGGCGACCACCTCCACCTCAACCCCTCGGGCTACCAGGCCATGGCCGACGCCGTCCCCACCCGCCTGTTCCGGCAGGCCCCGCTGCCCCGGGGCTTCGGCTACAACTGACGGCGCCTCCTTCCCCTCGGGGTCCACGGGCCGTCGGTATCGAACACCGACCGAAGCGGTCACGGATCGGCCTCTCACCGGGCCGGTCCCGCCGTCTCCTTGGAGGCTGTGCCGCATGGACAGGACGCCTGGGAACCACGGGGGCATGACAGCCGGCACATGCCTCTTCCGGGGCTGTGCGGTGGTCCTCGGCGCGTGCCTCGCGCTCGTCGTCGGCCTGTGGATCTGGGTGGCGACGGAGCCCGGCCGCAACGAGGACGAGGCACGGGCGGACATGCGTGAAGGTGCCCACGCCTACGGGGAGCAGCTCGCCCGGGCCGCGGCGGACGGCCGGCTGACGGACACCGAGATCGCCACGGTGTTCCGCGGGAAAGGCCCGGGAAGAGGGCTGCTCGCCGTCGAGCGAGAGGCCGGCTCCACCCACATCACCGCCGAACTCTTCGGCATCGGGCCCGGGTTCCTTCTCACGCACGAAACCTTCGTGACGGGGTGCTTCGCCTTCGACATCGCTCCCGGGCAGGGCGGGGAACCTCGCACCGCCGTCCGGGAGCCGGCCGACGAGACATGCGGGGCCCTCGCCCCGACGGCTCCGTCCGTCACGCCCACCACCGCCGCTCGGTAGGCGTGCGCTTCAGGGGGGCCGGGCGCACTCACGGGAGGTGGATCGCGCAGGTCACCGGTCACGGTCGAGTCCGCTGACCACCCGTCGGAATTCACGGGCCCCACGCGGCGACAGGGCTCCCATCACGACATCGAGGAGCCGCCGCGCCGCCAGTGGGTCGCCGCAGCAGTCCCAGTGGGTGTTGCCCTGCTCCTCGTCGCGCCACAGGGCGCCCAGGGGCCGCCGCACGTGTCGCTTCCAGCAGCGCACCGCCTCGCTGACGCCGCCGGGCGAGAGGTAGTTGCGGCTCAGCTCCAGACGGGCGATCTCCGCCAGCGTGCGCGAGGACAGGCCGTCGATGACGGTGCTCGGGCCGTCCGGCCGGGGACGGTACGCCCGGCCGGTTCGGAGGTTTCCTGGCCGGCTACGCGGCATGGACCTTTCGGTTCGTCGTCATGCCGCACATCGTGCCATGCCCGCGCCCGGCCGTCCTGGGCATTTCCGGCCCCAACCCGCCTGCGGAAAGCGCCGATTACTTTCCCGGTGTGCGGCAGTCTTCATAGCCGTACATCCGGAGCGGAAAGAGGAGCGAGCCGTGCGCATCGTCATCAGCGAGTTCATGAGCGTGGACGGCGTCGTGCAGGCGCCCGGCGGGCCCGAGGAGGACACCGAGGGCGGCTTCACACAGGGCGGCTGGTCGCACCCGTTCTTCGACGAGGTGGTGGGCGGCGCGTTCGACAGCGCGCTGAAGGACGCCGACGCGCTGCTCTTCGGGCGCCGTACGTGGCAGACGATGGCCGGGGCGTGGCCGGAGCGGGCCGGGGACCCCTTCGCCGACCGGATGAACTCCATCCCGAAGCACGTCGTCTCCAGCACCCTGGGGGACGACAAGCTGACCTGGTCCAACACCACCCGCATCCCGGGTGAGACGGCCGTCGCCCGGATCCGGGAGCTGCGCGCGGCCGAGGGCCGCGACCTGCTGGTCATGGGGAGCCCCACGCTGGCGCGGACCCTTCTGCACGAGGGCCTGGCCGATGAGCTGCGGCTGATGATCATGCCGGTGATCGTTGGCGGCGGTAAGACGATCTTCCCGGGTGACGGTGCGCTGCGCACGCTGGAACTGGTGTCGACGGCGATCAGCGGCACGGGCGTGCATGTGTGCACCTACCGGGCGGTCGACCGGGCGTAGGGCCTCTCGTCCGGATCATGCCGGGCTCGCGTGCCCCGGCACCGCTCCCTGATCCAGCCCGATCCGAACGAAGGACCCGAGGCGTGTTGTCCGCGCGCCCGGCGACCCATCTGCTGCGAGGCTGCCGCCATGGCCTCTCTGCCCCTGATCGCCCCCATGCTCGCCACTCCCGGGCGCCTGCCGCACGTCGCCGTCGACGAGCAGTGGGCGTACGAGGTGAAGCAGGACGGCCAGCGCGCCATGGCCTATCTGCCGGGGGACGGCTCGCTCCGGCTGCTGGCCAGGTCCGGGGCCGTCATCACCCCGGCGTATCCGGATCTGGTGGCGCTCGGGCCCGCGCTCGGCGGCGTACCGGCGGTGCTGGACGGCGAGATCGTCGCGCTGGACGACCAGGGGCGCAGCGACTTCGAGCGGCTGCAGTCGCGGATGGGGCTCTCCGGATCGCCCGCGAAGGCCGCCCGCATGGCGCAGCGGGTGCCGGCCCATCTGGTGCTGTTCGACGCCGTGTTCCTGCGGGACCGGAGCCTCGTTCCGCTGCCCTACGCGGAGCGGCGGGCAGCGCTCGAAGGGCTCGGGCTCAACGGGCCGCACTGGTCGACGCCCGCGGTGGTCGTGGGACACGGCGAGCAGGCCCTGGCCATGACACGGGAGGCCGGGCTGGAGGGCCTGATCGCGAAGCGGCTGAGCTCGGTGTACGAGCCCGGGGTCCGCGCCCGCACATGGATCAAGATCCGCCATGCGCACACGGTGGACGTGATCGTCGGCGGGTGGGTGCCCGGACGCGGCCGGCTGGGCGGCCTGCCGGGTGCGCTGCTCGTCGGCGAACGGCACCCCGGCGGACTGCGCTACGCGGGGAGCGTCGGCACGGGGTGGAGCGACGCCGAGAGGACCAGGCTCGCCGAACTGCTCCGCGTCGCCGCGGTCGACACCTGCCCCTTCGACGAGACGCCACCGGTCGCCGGTGCCCACTGGGTGCTGCCGCGGCTGGTGGGCGAAGTGCGGTACTCGACCCGGACGAAGGCGGGGCGGCTGCGTCAGCCCTCCTGGCACCGGCTGCGGCCGGACCTGGCGCCGGACGACATCGGGTGACGTGCGGGAACGACGCCGGCCGGTGCGGAAGGGGCGACGCTCAGGAGGCGGTCCGCTTCTTCGCGGCCGTCTTCCTGGACGGCTGCTTCTTGGCGGCCGTCGTCTTCTTGGTCTTGGAAGCCGTCTTCTTCGCGGCCGGGGCGGCCTTCTTCCGGGCGCGGGGCTTGCCGGGCGTCATCTCGTGCACGGTCGCGTCCTCGCCCCGTGTCTCCTTGGCCGCCTTCACCGACGCGTTGAGCGCGGCCATCAGGTCCATGACCTTCCCCGGCTCCTGCTCCTCGTCCCCGGCCGCGGCCGGAGGCGCCTTGCCCTCGGACTTGGCCGCGAGCAGCTCCTCCAGTGCCTCCCGGTAGTGGTCGCGGAAGCCTGAGATGTCGTCCAGGGCCATGCTGTCGGTGAGCTGCACGGCACGTTCGATCTCGTCCTCGTCCAGCTCGGTCTCCCGGGGGGCGAGGGATTCGGGGCTTCGGATCTCGTCGGGCCAGCGCATCGAGTGCAGCACGATCGCGTCCTCCCGCACCCGCAGCAGACCGAGCCGCTCGCGGTTGTGCCAGGCGAACTTCGCCACGGCGACCTTGTCGCTGCGCTCCAGCGCCTTCCGCAGCAGGGCGTACGGCTTCGCCGCGACCTGGCCGTCGACCGCGAGGTAGTAGCTGTCGCTGATCCGTACGGGGTCGATGCTGCCTGCTTCGACGAACGCGACGATCTCGATGGCCTTCGCCGTCGGCAGCGGCATCCGGTCGAGCTCCTCGTCCGTGACGGGCACCGTCCGGTCCTTGGCGACCTCGTACCCCTTGCCGATCTCGTCCTGCGAGAGGACCTCGCCGTCGATCTCGCACACCTTGCGGGTGCGGATCCGGCCCATGTCCTCCTGGTGGTACTGGTGGAAGGAGATCGAGTGGTTCTCGGTGGCGGACACCACCTTGATCGGGATCGTGACCAGTCCGAAGCTGATCGCTCCCGTCCACAGGGGCCGCGGCATCCGGTACCTCCAGTCGACCCCCTCGTGGCTTGGCCGGGAGGCGGACCGGAGCGCCTGGAAGG
The DNA here is from genome assembly GCF_042728155.1 of Streptomyces sp. NPDC060209. Classification (NCBI taxonomy): domain Bacteria; kingdom Bacillati; phylum Actinomycetota; class Actinomycetes; order Kitasatosporales; family Streptomycetaceae; genus Streptomyces; species Streptomyces sp. NPDC060209. The sequence goes on along the minus strand of NZ_JBHWZS010000169.1, from coordinate 9,176 downwards.
GAGAACCGGCCCGAGAGGGCCTTGGCGCGAGCCGGACCACCGCCCGTATCCCCGATCCTCGCGCCCCCGGCCCCGGACCGCATGTGGATCACCGGGACGCGGTCACCCGCGCGGCAGGTCCATCTCGCCGACCACCTGGTCCTCGCTCATCTCGCCGGTCTTCCGGAACCCGAGCCGCAGGTAGAACTCCTCCGGCCCGTGCTCCCCCTCCCCCCAGGTCACAGTCACGCGCTTCCCGCCGCGCCGCAGGATCTCCTCGCACACGGCGTCGACGGCGAAGCGTCCGTACCCCTTGCCCTGCTCGTCCGCGGCAACGGCCAGCCGCCAGAGGCCGGAGCGAGGCGGGTCTGCGGAGTCTGCGGGGCCTGCGAGCCCGAACCGCACGTCGAAGAAGGCCATCACGAAGGCGACCAGCCGGTCACCGTCGAAGACGAGCCGGGGCCAGGCCGTCTCCGGGTCGGCGTACGCCTCGGCCAGCGACCGCGCGACCGGGGAGACGAACCGTTCCTGCTCGGGCGCGACCTTCAGGCGGCACGCGTCGAGCACATTGTCCGGGGCCACCTTTTCCAGGCGAAGCTGCGCTGTCATGGACGCACCGTACGGGCACGCCCGGACGCCGGGCCATCGAAATAGCCACCCGGCCCGGCGCCGGGTCACCAGGCGGCGGGGCCTGCCGCGTCGAAGAAGCCGCCGGTCGGACCGTCGGCGCCGATGAGGGCCATACGGACGATGACGTCCGCGCCCTCCTCCACCGTGTTGTGGCCCGTGTGACCGTTGAGGTCGGTGGCGGTGTAGCCGGGGTCGACGGCGTTGAACCTGATGCCGGGGTAGGCCTTCGCGTACTGCGAAGTCACCATGACCAGCGCGGTCTTGGAAGAGTTGTAGTCGAGCGCCGCGACGTGGAACTCGACGCGGCTCGGGTCGTTGGTCGCCGCCAGCGAGCCGAGACCGCTGGCCACGTTGACGACGACCGATGACTCCCCCGCCCCCAGCAGTGGCAGGAACGCCCTGGTCACGCGTACGGCGCCGAAGACATTGGTCTCGTACGTGCTGCGCATGTCGGTCCCGGTCGTCTCACCCACCGGCTTACGGGCACCGACGATCCCGGCGTTGTTGACCAGGACGTCCAGCCGGCCCGCGTCCTTCTCCACGAACGCGGCGGCGGCCTCGACGGATTCCTCGTCCGTGATGTCGAGCTGGACGAAGCGCGCTCCGAGCCGCGCCGCCGCTTCCTCTCCGCGCCGGGCGTCACGCGCCCCGGCGTACACGGTGTGCCCGGCCTCGATGAGGCGGCGGGCGGTCTCGAAGCCGAGGCCCTTGTTCGCTCCGGTGATGAGGGTGGTGGTCATGGTGGCGCTCCCGTGATCGGCAGGCGAGTAGGTCATGCCTTCACCGTCCCCGTAACTCCGGGGCACAGGCAGTACCCGCCTCAGCGGGTGGACTGGCAGTACCAGGCTGTGCGGCGGCCGCGCGCGGATACTGGAAGGGTGAGCACATCCGAGGACGCACCCTCCAAGGCCCCGTCCGGGAACCCGTCCCGGGCCCCGGGCGCCAACGACCTGGGCAAGGCCCTGCACGGCTGGCGCGACCGGCTCTCCCCGGCGACGGTCGGGCTGCCCGCCGGCGGGGTGCGGCGGGCGGCGGGGCTCCGACGCGAGGAACTGGCCCAGCTCGCCGCGCTGTCGGTCGACTACATCACCCGCCTCGAACAGGGCCGGGCCACGTCCCCGTCGCCGCAGGTCCTCGCCTCCCTGGCCCGCGCCCTGCGCCTGTCGGCGGACGAACGCACCTACCTGCACCTCCTCGCCGGACAGCCCGAACCCGGCCCCGGCCACATCTCGGCACACGTCCCGCCCGGGCTCCGCCGGCTGCTCGACCAGCTGAACGGTGCCCCGCTGAGCGTCCACGACGCCGCGTGGAACCTCGTCGAATGGAACCAGCCCTGGGCCGCCCTGCTCGGAGACCCGTCCGCGCTGCGCGGCCGCGAACGCAACATCGCCTGGCGGCACTTCACCGGCCGGCACGGCCGGGTGCGCCTGACCCCCGAGCAGAGCGCGGCCTTCGAGGCGGCCGTCGTCGCCGACCTCAGGGCGGCGACCGCCCGCTACCCCGCCGACCTGGGGCTGCGCTCCCTGGTCAAGGAGCTGCGGGGGACCAGCGCCGTGTTCGCCGAGCTGTGGGACTCGGGGATCGTGGGCACCCACGATTCCGCCACCAAGACCATCGCCCACCCCGAGGTCGGAACGTTCACCCTGGACTGCGACGTCCTGGTCTCCGCGGGCAGCGACCTGCGGGTCGTCGCGTACACCGCCGCCCCCGGCAGCGAAGCCGCCGCCCGGCTCGGCCTGCTCGACGTCATCGGCACCCAGGCGATGACCTGAACTACCGTGCGGCGTAAGCCCAGAAGCCCCGCATAACGTCCGGTGAGGCCGGGCCGGTCAGCTCCAGCTGGGTCAGCAGGATGGTGACCGCGCCGGTGGACGGGACGAGGTGGGCCGCCGTCCCCGTACCCCCGATCCAGCCGTAGCGGCCGGGCACGTTCCACGGCTCGGTGCGCTCGACGTCCACCGAGCCGCCGTAGCCCCAGCCCTGCCCCTCCAGGAACAACGCGCCCGCCTGCCGCTGGGGCGGGCTGAGGTGGTCGGTGGTCATCCGCCGTACGGACCCGGGGGACAGCAGCCGGCGGCCGTCGGCCGTGCCCTCGGCGAGCAGCATGCGGGCGAAGGCGTACCAGTCGTCGGCGGTGGAGACCAGACCGCCGGCGCCGGACGGGAACGCGGGGAGGCTGCTCCACTGGCCGTCGGGCGTGTCCGCCGTCTCGAGACCGGCCGGGCCGCGCCGGTAGTAGCTGGTGAACCGGCCCAGATCGGCTGCCGGGACCGCGAATCCGGTGTCGGTCATCCCCAGCGGCTCGAACAGCCGCTCGGCGAAGAACTCGGGCAGCGAGCGGCCGGACACCCTCGCGACCAGTACGCCCAGGATGTCGGAGCCGGTGTTGTACAGCCAGCCCTCCCCCGGCTGGTGCAGCAGGGGGATCCGGCCGAGCTCTGCCATCCACGCGTCCGGCTCCGCGACTGCCTGCGGCGCCGGCGGCCCCTGCTTCAGAGCGGTCAGCAGCTTGACCACGGGCAGTGTGAAGTCGGCGGGGAAGCCGTATCCGGCGCGGAAGGTGAGCAGGTCCTCGACCGTGATCGCGCGGGCCGCGGGGACCACGTCGTCGGCCTGTGCGTCCGGCACACGGACGACCACGGGCGCGGCCAGCTCGGGCAGCCAGGTCCGGACCTCGTCGTCGAGGGCGATACGGCCGTCCTCCACCAGCATCATGACGGCGGCCGCCGTGACGGGTTTGGTCAGCGAGGCGACCCGGAAGATCGAGTCCCGCGCCATCGGAGAGGCACCCCGCACATCGGCCGATCCGACGGCCTCCACCTCGACGCGGCCGTCGCTGGCCACCAGGGCGACGGCTCCCGGCGCCTGGTCACCGCCGGTGTGTGCCTTCAGGAAGCTGCTCAGGCCTGTCATGTGGTCCACCTTCCAGTGCGTTCGGTCCCGGGGATGACTCCCGCGCCCGCCCTGATTCATCGGAAGCGCGGAAGCCGGGGCACGGAAACCCGGGCCTCCAGAGGCTCCACACCTCTCCTCCATATCTTCATCACAATTCCGCCTCCTTTTCGCGGATGGCACCGCCCGAGCGGACAGCCGCTGCGAGCATCGCCCCTCGGCTGCACAGCAGTACGGAAACACCTTGGGGGGCACATGAACACACGCGTGATGAAGGGGCGGATCAGGATGTCGGCGGGGGCCGCGGTCCTGGCGCTGACCCTGGCGGGATGCGGGGGCGACGGCGGCACGGGCCAGGACGCGAAGCCCGCGGCGGCGTCCGCATCACCCTCCGCGGAGCGGACGCTCGCACTCGCCGACGACGTGGCGGGCACGGAGGCCGGCCGGGAGATCGCGATCGAGGCACTGGCCAACGACCTCGTGACCTCGGAGGACGGCGGCGACGCCGCACTCCTGGACACATACGAGGCCGCCGAGTTGACCGTCACCGCGGAGAGCCCGACCCCGCACGGGACCGTCACGGTCGAGGGCACCACACTCGTCTACACCCCCACGGACGGATACGCCGGCGAGGACGAGTTCACGTACGACGTCGCGGTGAAGGGGGAGGGCCCGGCGGGCGACAGCGCCGTCGTACGGATCACCGTCTCCGAGCCCACCCCGTCGCCGACACCCACCCCGACGCCGACGCCGACGGTCGCGCGGACCCCGAAGGCGAAGGCCACGAAGCCTGCCGAGCCCTCCGTGCACTACGCGAACTGCGACGCCGCGCGGGCCGCCGGGGCGGCCCCCGTCCGGCGCGGTGACCCCGGTTACGCCGCCCATCTGGACCGGGACGACGACGGAGTCGGCTGCGAGCCGTACGGATCGTCGGGATCGAGCGGCGGGTCCTCCGGGGGCTCCACGGGCGGGAGTTCGAGCGGAGGCTCCACCGGCGGAGGCGGCACCTCTTACGCCAACTGCACCGCCGTACGCGCCGCGGGGGCCGCCCCCATCCACCGAGGGGACCCCGGATACGGCTCCCACCTCGACCGGGACGGCGACGGAGTCGCCTGCGAGTAGCTCCGCCCTCCTCCCGTCACCACCTCAGCAGCCGCCTCCGGACCTCGCCGGAGGCGGCTGCTCTTTTCCAATCTGCTTGAAACAAGCTATAAATGAGCAACTTCGAGCACCATTCGCCTGGGTTCACGCAACCCGCACCCGCGAAGGAAGCCCATGCCGCTCATATCCACCGGACAGATCACCCACGGCGCCCGGACCGACGCGACCGGCGTCGGGGCCTTCAACGTCGTGCAGATCGAACACGCGCAGGCCATCGCGAGCGGGGCGGAAGCCGCCGGGCTGCCGGTGATCCTGCAGGTCAGCGAGAACACCGCCCGCTATCACGGCTCCCTCGAACCCATCGGGCTCGCCTCGCTCGCCGTCGCACGGGCCGCGGGCGTGCCGGTGGCCGTGCATCTCGACCACGCGGAGTCGGCCGGGCTGGTGCGCGAGGCCGTCCGGCTCGGCTTCACCTCCGTCATGTTCGACGCGTCGGCTCTCCCGTACTCCGACAACGTCGCCGCGACCCGCGAGATCACCGCCTACTGCCACGACCACGGGGTCTGGGTGGAGGCGGAGCTCGGCGAGATCGGCGGCAAGGACGGTGCCCACGCCCCGGGCGTGCGCACCGATCCGGACAAGGCGCGGGCCTTCGTCGAGGCCACGGCCGTCGACGCGCTCGCCGTGGCCGTCGGCAGTTCGCACGCGATGCTGACCCGCGACGCCGTCCTCGACTTCGCGCTCATCTCCCGGCTGCGCGACGCGGTGGGGGTCCCGCTCGTCCTGCACGGCTCCTCAGGTGTCGGGGACACCGGCCTCGCGGCGGCGGTCGGCGCCGGCATGACGAAGGTCAACATCTCCACGCACCTGAACAAGCTGTTCACCCGGGCCGTCCGCACCTATCTGGACACCCACTCCGAGGCGGCCGACCCCCGCACATACCTCGGCCCGGCCCGCGACGCGGTCGCCGCGGAGGTGGCGCGCCTGCTGGACGTCCTGGCCCGCCCCGGGCGATAGGGTTCGCTGCGAGCAAGGAGGACCAGGTGGCGGCACACACACGATGGACCCGGCTGCTGGAGATCCTCAGCGACCAGGGTCAGATCGACGTACTCGACGCCGCCGAACAGCTCGGCTGTTCCGCCGCCACCGTCCGCCGCGACCTGGACGAGCTCGCACGGCAGAATCTGCTGACCCGCACCCGGGGCGGCGCCGTCGTGAGCACCGTCGCCTACGACCTGCCGCTGCGCTACAAGGCGGCCCGCAGGGCCGACGAGAAACAGCGCATCGCGAAGGCCGCGGCCGAACTGATCCCGACGGGCTCCACCGTGGGCCTCAACGGCGGCACGACGACCTCCGAGGTGGCCAGGGAGCTGGCCCTGCGGCCGGAACCCTCGGGCGGCGGCGTGGCACTGACCGTGGTGACCAACGCGATCAACATCGCCAACGAACTGGCGGTCCGCCCCCAGGTGAAGATCGTCGTCACCGGCGGGGTGGCCAGGCCGAACTCGTACGAACTCGTCGGCCCTCTGGTCGACTCCGTGCTGCGCACCCTCGCCCTGGACTACACGATCCTCGGCGTGGACGCCGTTCACGCCCGTTTCGGTGCGGCCACGCACGACGAGTCCGAGGCCGGTGCCAACCGTGCCCTCGCCGAATGCGCGGGCACGGTCGTCGTGGTGGCCGACTCCTCCAAGCTGGGCCGCCGGGCCTTCGCCCAGGTGTGCGAGACCAGCGCGGTGTCGGTTCTGGTCACGGACCGGGACGCGCCAGAGGACGTCGTCGAGGAGTTCACCGGCCTCGGGATCGACGTACTGCGGGTGTGACCCGGCCGGGGATCAGCGGTAGTCCTCCGGGTGGCCCTGCATCCAGGTGTTGATGCGGTCCCGGGTGCCGATCAGCTCGGTGCGGTGCTTCTCCAGATTGGGCGTGGTCACGTCGCCGGCCAGCGTCGTGCGCAGCGTGCCGATCCAGGCGACCGGCTCCTTGAAGTGACCGGGGCCCTTCTTGTCCGCCTTCATCGCCTTGTCCAGACGGTTCAGTTCGTCGTTGACCCGGCCCAGGAAGTAGGCGCAGTTCCCGTCCCCGGGGGTACAGCCGTCCTGATAGGTCGCCTGGAGCCCGGAGAAGGCGTCGCGGACCAGTTCCGGCGCGTTCGGGTCCACCTCGATGACGAGTGTGGGCGTCGGTGAGGGCGTGGGCATCGAAGATGCCTTGTCGGCCGCCGCCTCGGCCGCGACGGCCACGGACGGGTCCACGTAAGGTACGTCGCCCCCCGGGCCGTCGGTGGTGGTCGCCGCACTGCAGCCCACCAGGAACGCTCCGAGAACCACGGCCGGTATCGCGGCACGCAGGCCGGTACGGATCAACATGAGGCCCCCCTCGTCGGTTTGGCCCAGACCTTATCGCTACCGGCGGGTCAGCCGGCCACCAGACTCTGCAGTGCGGGGGCGTACAGGTCGGCGAGGTGCTCGGGCGTCGCCCGGGACCCGGCTCCCTCGCGGTGGAGACTCAGGGTGGCGCCCAGGCCGATGAGATGACCGGCGATCAGCTCGGCACGCAGGGCACGCTCACGGCCGGGGAGACGCGCCGTCAGGCGTTCGGTCACCTGCTCGTGGAAGCGGTCGCGGAGCAGGGAGCGCTCGTCGTGGTTGCCGAGGGAGAAGACGACCCGCAGGAGGGGGTCGCCCTTCTGTTCCCTGCGCCGGCGTACGAGCGTCAGCACCATGTGGCGGCCGAGCCCGTCGAGCGGGGCGTCGAAGAGCTCATCGGCTGCCGGTCCGAAATCGGCGACCGTGTTGAAGAGTTCCTCCTTGCGGCCGAAGTGCTTCACCACGAGGGACGCGCTCACCCCCGCGTCGGCCGCGATGCCCCGGATCGTCACCTCCGCGTACGGGCGCTGCGTGAACGCCCGGCGGGCGGCGAGAAGGATCGCGTCCCTGCCGGTGGCAGCCGCCCCGGGAGCCGGGGCGGCTGCGTCCGGGGCCGTCGGACCTGCTTCCGGTGACGTCGCTGAGGTGACTCCGGCGGTCAAGCGCCCTCCTGGATCGGCATCGTCCGCGTACGGCCGCTGCTCCTGCGTTTCCCTCCGACCGTACCCGTACCCGCGCGGCCACCCGGGAGGCACAGCGTCACCGCGAGGGCCAGCAGCGCCGCACCGGCCGCGACGAGGAAGACCAGCTGATAGGCGCCGAGCGTCGGAGCCGGACGCCCGGCCGCCAGGAACGTCATGTTGGCCAGCACGGCGGCCACCGTGGCACTGCAGAACGCCTGGCCGATCGAACGCATCAGGGTGTTCAGGCCGTTGGCCGCTCCCGTCTCGCCGACCGGGACACCGCGCATCACCAGTGCCGGGAGCGCGGAGTACGCGATCGCCGTGCCCGCCGCCACGACCGTCGCGCCCGCGATGATCGTCCAGAGGCTGTGGCTGGTGAAGTACCGCACCACGTAGCCGACGGCGATGATCCCGGAGGCCAGCGCGAGGCTGGTCCTCGGACCGTGTCTGCCGGAGATGCGGGCCGACACGGGCGAGAGCAGCACCATCGTGACGCCACCCGGCAGCAGACACAGCCCGCTGACGACTAGCGAGGCGCCGAGACCGTAGCCGGTGGCCTTCGGCTCCTGCACCATCTGGCCGGTGACCAGGGAGTTGGCGTAGAACGCGAAGCCGATCAGCAGGGCTGCGATGTTGGTGAGCAGCACGGCGGGGCGGGCCGACACCCGCAGATCGACCATGGGGGTCCGCACACGTAGCTCGTAAGCACCCCAGACCAGCGCGATCACGACCGCGGCGGCGAGCAGGCCGAGGGTGCGCACCGAGGTCCAGCCCCAGCCGCCGCCCTGCGTCACGGCGAGCAGCAGGCAGACCAGCGCCGCGGTCAGGCCGAGAGCACCGAGCACGTCGAAGCGGCCGCGGGAGCGGAGCGGGGATTCCGGTACGAAGCGGAGCACCAGGACGATGTCGAGGAGCCCGATGGCACCGGAGACCCAGAACATGGTGTGCCACTCGAAGTTCTCGATGACCACGGCCGCGATCGGCAGGCCCACGGCCGCGCCGATGCCCATCGAGGAGCTCATCAGCGCGACCGCGGACAGCACCCGCTCGGGCGGCAGTTCGTCGCGCAGGATGCTGATGCCCAGCGGCACGACGGCGATGGCCGCGCCCTGCAGGGCGCGGCCGGTGATCAGCACGCCGATCTGCGAGCTGACGGCACAGAGGACGGAACCCACGACGAGGACGCCCAGGGAGGCGACGAGGACCCGCCGCTTGCCGTACATGTCACCGACCCTGCCGAGCACGGGGGTGAACACCGCGCCGGTGAGGAGCGTGACGGTGACCAGCCAGCTGGCCGCGGCGGGGGTGGCGCCGGTGAGGTCCGGTATGTGCGGCAGCAGCGGGACGACGATCGTCTGCATGATCGCGACCACGACGCCGCAGAAGGCCAGGACGCCGACGGCGAGGCGGGGGTGGTGCGGGGCGGCGGCCGGTGCGGGTGCGGTCATCGGGGCTCCGTACGCGGGGAGAGAAGGGGTGGAGAAAAGGTAAACCCCACAGCGAAAAAACAATTCAAACCACA
>NZ_JBHWZS010000168.1:0-18168 GCF_042728155.1 Streptomyces sp. NPDC060209 | reverse complement strand
GCGGCGTACGAACCCCGTACGCCGCACCCCGTCGGCGCGTCGAACCCCTGGCGCGCCACCTCTCGAGGAGGACCTCTCGATGGCAGCAGTGCGCAACACCAGGAACCGGATCGCCGCAGCGATCGCGGCCGCGACGACTGTGGCACTGGCAGTCGGCGCGGGTGCGGCCTTACCCGCTCAGGCGGCCGAGCCCGAGGGCAGAGTCCTGCACGCCGGGGCAGCCGAGGCGGTGCCCGGAAGCTACATCGTCACGCTCAAGCAGACCTCCGGGTTCAAGGCGTCCGCCGACCGGGGCAAGCGGTTGATAGCCGACCACGGCGGCACGATCAAGCGCACCTACACGTCGGCGCTGAACGGCTACGCCGCCACGCTCAGCAGCACCGAGGCCAAGAGGCTCGCCGCCGACCCGGCGGTCGCCTCGGTCGAGCAGGACCAGAAGGTCCACTCGACCGCCACCCAGAGCAACGCACCCTGGGGTCTCGACCGGATCGACCAGACGAACCTCCCGCTGAGCGGTACGTACACCTACCCGGACACGGGCGGCAGTGGCGCGACGGTGTACGTCCTCGACACCGGAGTACGCATCACCCACCAGGAGATCGCCGGCCGGGCTTCGTACGGCTACGACTTCGTCGACAACGACAGCACCGCCCAGGACGGTGCGGGACACGGCACGCACGTCGCCACGACCGTCGCGGGAACCACCTACGGTGTGGCGAAGAAGGCGAAGATCGTCGCGGTGCGGGTCCTCGGCAACGACGGCTCCGGTACCACCGCGGGCGTCATCGCCGGTGTCGACTGGATCACCGCCAACCACGTCGCCTCCTCCGTCGCCAACGTCTCGCTCGGCGGCGGGGCCAGCACGACACTGGACAACGCGGTGCGCCGGTCGATCGAGTCCGGAGTCACCTACTCCATCGCGGCCGGCAATTCGGGAGCTCTGGCCTCCGCCTACTCACCGGCCCGGGTGACCACCGCCATCACGGTGGGTGCCACGACCAGGACCGACGCGAGGGCCAGTTACTCGAACTACGGCCCCGCCGTGGACATCTTCGCGCCGGGCTCCGACATCACGGCCGGCTGGAACACCTCGAACAGCGCGACCTACACCGGCAGCGGAACCTCCTTCGCCGCCCCGCACGTCTCAGGCGCCGCGGCGGTCTACCTGACGAGCCACCCCGGCGCCGCTCCGGCGACCGTGGCCTCGGCACTCGTGAACGGTGCGACGTCCAACGTCCTCACCGGGGTCGGAACCGGCTCCCCGAACAAGCTCCTCAAGCTCGTCCCGTAACAACAGGACGGCCGGGGACACGTACGGGGCGATCCCTCGTACGGGTCCCCGGCCCACGTCGTCCCGGACCGGTGCTCGCGAAGGTCCGGGACGGAGGAAGACCTTCCGTCACCGCGGCGGGTGGAGCCTGCGGAAGTACGTCCAGCTGGTCTCGTTCGGCTCGCTCCACTTCTCCGGGGCATGGGCGAACTCCGGATGGCGGTCGGCGATGTAGGCGCGGGTCCGCTCGGGGACCTCGGCGTACGAGCCGAGCTTGCGGCCCCGGCAGTGGAAGGTGAGGCCACCTGGCCTCTGACCGCGGGCCATGAACGGAAGCCACGGGGACATGCGGGTCCACGACATGGTGGCCGGGACGCTGGGAGCCGGTCCTGCCAGGTCGGCGCGGTCGGCGAAGAACTGGAAGAGCTCCAGGGCCTTGTACGTGTCGCCCGCCGAATGGACGGGATACCGGGCGACCGGCAGCGGCGAGGGGTAGGCGAGCGGGATCTCCAGGCTGAAGCAGACCTGTCCGCCCAGCTCGGTCGTCGGCACGGGGAAGGGGCGCCACTTCTGGTTCGCCGGGTCGTTCCAGACGTGCACCACCGGCAGGTCCTGCCAGGTCTCCAGGATCTCGCGGGTGACGGGGTCCAGGTAGAAAGCGGCCTCGCGGGTGAGCAGTTGGTAGGCGTCCGGCCCGGCTTCGGCGTCCTGGACCAGGCGGGCGACGTTGAGCCCTTCGAAGCCGAAGACGCGCTGGTAGGGCTCGTCCGGGGCCCAGGAGTACACATCTCCGGACCACCAGTACGTGACCTCCTCGCCGTCGAGCGAGGCGCGGGTGCGGGCGAGGGAGCGGAGCAACTCCGCGGGTGTCGTCATACGGACCACTCTGCGCGGCCGCCGCAGCCCAGGAAAGTACCCCTCTTCGCAACCGGTCGCGTTCGCCTTCTCAGCCCGAGCCGCGTCGTCGTGCGCCCGCCGGGGATTACGGGACAGCCCTGAGACGCTGCCCAGTGGCAAGAGTCGTTCGCGGGCCTGATGGGCCTGACCGCAGGCCGGTTCGGGCCTGAATGTCACAACGACCCCTTCCCTGCGGCGTCCAGCACCTGACGAACCGGGTGGCGGCGCCCTGGGTGAAGAGAAGGCGGCCCCGCGAAGACGGCCGTCGGGCCAGGCGTGAAGGGCCCGACCGGAGAGGCGACCGCCGTGGCTCGCTCGAGCGCGTCGCCGGTCTGACGTTCGCCCCCGGACGCTCGCATTTCACATGGCGCCGACGGGTCCCGAAAACCCCGCCGATGTGGTGAGTCGCCTTTTTGGCCTCACCGTATTTCCCCGCAGGGCTGCGCTTCGCGGGCGATGCGAGAGCATTTGTCTGCTCTCCTGCCGGAGGGAATTACTCGAAAGGGTGATTTCGCTGCCGCGGGCGCGGAGCGTGTGGAAAGGGGCTGACTGTTCGTTTTCCGTGATATAGTCCTAATGGATTTGCACGACGCCACGAAAAAAGGGGAATGGCGTGAATACCGAGAAGGTTACGGCTCGACGTCTTACGGCCGGAGAGGTCTCTGAACTGGGCCTCCAGGACAGTATTTTCGTCTCGGCAGAGATGGATGACCTTCCTCTCGACTGCTACGCCCCGGCTTTCCTCGCGGAGCCGGGTAAGAATTTCGAGGGAGGGTCCTTCGTCGCGAGGACGATCTTCGGCAGGGAAATTCATGTTCTCCCGGACAATGCCGAGGAGCGCGGGATCTGGGTCGCCGACAAGGCGGGGGAAGAGATTGAGGTTCTCCAGAGTGCCGGCGTCCTCCTGAACCTTGCCCTTTTCGTTCCGGGCGGGGGCAAGGAATCCCTGGAGTCCCTCTACTCCGCCGCGCGGGACGCATTCGGCGCGGGGATCGTTCAGCGCTGGAGCGAGGAAGCCGTCGCGGTGCCGGACGTCAAGGTGGACCTGTTCGAGGAGCCGGCCCGGGGACGGAAGAACACGAACAGCCAGAACCGCGACCGCCGTGCCCTGGACATCTACCCGACCCGAGTGCGGTTCCTGGAGCCCAGCGACGGCTGGAGGTTCGTTGTCGAACCCCACAAGGAGATCGTCGATGACACACCGACGATCTGACCTGATGGCAGGTTGAGTTTCGAACTTCACGAGAGCCCGTCAGCTTGCTGACGGGCTCTTCTTCGTCTGTCGGGGCTTCGTAAGTCGGGGCGCGTGGGGAGCCCGGTGGCCCGATCACCCCTGGGTGAGCTGCAGCCCGTCGGCGCCGTCGGAGCGCGACTGGTGTCCGCGGTGCAGCCTTTCCCTCCCGACGACAGCCGCACGTCCTCCGGTCGACCGGTCGGGCAGTCTCCGTCGAGCTCGGCGACCCGGGCGCCGTCGCGCCCCTCATCTGTCGCGGAACTCCTGCGTTTGTCGCCGGCCCCCTGCGGGTTCGTCCGCGGTCGGTAACAGAGGCCCCTTGTAGGGGCGTTCGTATGACTTCATGGGGGCACGGCATCGGCGGAAGCAGCAAAGGGGCGGGCAGACATGGCAAGGCACAAGGGAAGGGGATGGCACGGCAGGCTTCTCGCGGCGGGGCTCGCGGTGACGGCGGTGGCCGCTGCCACCTCGGTGTGGACCGCGCAGGCCGACCCCGGGCAGCAGCCGCAAGCGGACGCCCGGTCCCAGGACCGGCCTGTGGCCAAGGTGGCGGCGGACATCGCGCACGCCTCGGACCGCGGCGAACGGGGTGTCAACATCACCATCGACGACGGTCCGGACCCGGTCTGGACGCCGCAGGTGCTGCAGCTGCTGAAGGACAACGGTGTGAAGGCTGTGTTCTGCATGGTGGGCACGCAGGCCCAGGCGCACCCGGACCTGGTGAAGGATGTCGTCGCGGCCGGGCACCGGCTGTGCGACCACACGATCTCGCACGACACCGCCATGGACACCAAGTCCGAGGCATACCAGTCCGAGCAGATCCTGGATGCCGAACGCATGATCACGGAGGCGTCCGGAGGCGTCCGGCCGCAGTACTACCGGGCCCCGGGCGGTGCTTTCACCCCGTACAGCCGGCAGCTCGCCGCTTCCCGGGGGATGCGGCCGTTGGGCTGGAACGTCGATTCCAAGGACTTCGAGCGTCCCGGCGTGGACACCATGGTCGCCACCGTCAAGAGTGAGGTCGCCAACGGGCCGACCATCCTCTTCCACGACGCGGGAGGGGACCGCTCCCAGACCTTGGCCGCCATGCGCGAGGTGCTGCCCTGGCTGAAGCAACAGGGCTACTCATTCGGCTTCCCCGTACGGTAGTTGACTCCGGCCCGCACAGGGCATACAGACCTGCGCATCTCCGGAACCGCCGGTGTCTGCCGTTGGTGCCGGTCGTCGATGTCAGCGGGATCCGGGTTCTCTCGCAGTACGGATCCTCACCCACGTCGAACCCGGTCGCCGAACTCCCCCACGGCGATCACGAGCACAGCAGTCGCAGCACACCCTGGGAGGCTGGTCGGCTGATCCAGAACCGTGCCCAGGAGCCAGAAGCCTGCAGTGACCAGTGCTCACCACGCGATCCACCGGCGGAGCACGGTCAACCAGCGAGTTCTCTGTCCACGACTTCACGATACGTCCTGCACCTCCCGGCTCAAGGCCGCCCAGAGCCGGCTGTTGGCGGGGGACAGGCCTCTTGGCGGTCCCCCTTCGACCCCACGGGCGAGCCGCCCTCCTGTGTTGTGAGTGAGCCGAGTGGCACCGTGCGGCGTGACAGGAGAGGCATGCGACCACCAGATGAAGCGCGCGGCGGCCGGGGTGCGGACGAGCACGAATTCGACGCCTTCTACTCTGCGAGCGTCGGCCGCCTCATCGGCCAGTTGTATGCGATGACAGGCGACCTCGCAGAGGCACAGGACGTGGTCCAAGAGGCCTTCGTCCGGGCTTGGGAACGCCGGGCCGAGCTGGACTTGAACGGCGCCCCCGAGGCGTGGGTGCGCACGGTGGCCTGGCGGCTGGCGGTAAGCCGGTGGCGGCGGGTGCGCACCGCGCTCGCCTTCGCCCGACGGCAGGGCCCGTCGGCCACGGCCCCGCCACCGGAACCGCACCACGTGCTGCTGGTTCAGGCTCTGCGGCAGATTCCCGAGGCTCAACGACGGGCCGTCGTACTCCACCACTTGTGTGACCTGACGGTCGAGCAGGTGGCGGCCGAGGCCGACTGCCCCGTCGGTACGGTCAAGGCACATCTGAGCCGGGGGCGGGCGGCGCTGGCACGGCTGCTGGCCGACACCGAGCTGAATCCGAGGACGACCCGCCTGTCGGAGGCGCGTAATGACTGACGGAACCGGGCTGGAGGATCACCTGGTCGACCTTGCCGAGTCAGGTCGGCGGCACGCGGCGCCGCTTGCAGCAGAGCGGATCCGGGCGCGTGGTGAGCAGCGGCTGCGCCGCAGGCGGGCCGCTCTGGGGTCCGGCGGCGCGCTGCTGGCCGTGGCCGTGGCCGTGGGCGGTCTGTCGCTGACCCGGGCCTCCTGGGGCCCCGAGCCGCCCACCGTCATCCCGGCGCCGACCGCTGCGCAGTTCGTGCCGCCGACGCCCGTTCCGGGTGAGGAGTACGCAGGCGAGCTGGGCTATGTGTACGGCGCGGTGGCGAAGGGGGACACGGTGCAGGTCACCGTCGAGCAGCTCAGTACCGTCCGGGGGACCCCCGCGCCCGTTGGGGTGGTGCACACGCTGACCCTGCCGCGGGGGACGCCGGTCGAAGCGCGGAAGCTGTCCGGCGGGGACCCCGCGGACGTGCAACTGGGGGAACTGGTCGGCCGACTGGCCGCTGGGCCGCGGTGGGTGTTCGCGATCGACTACGACAGCGAGGGCCGAGTGCACTCGCTGCGGGAGGCGTACTGGCTCGCCGAGTGAATCCGCATGGGAGCTCCGGGGCGGGCCGCGAAAAAGGAATCGGATCGGGGTGCAACCCGAGGGGTGGGGTGGCGCGTAGAGACCACGTATCCGGAACACATTTGATCCTTGGGGGACTTGACCATGCGCGTCTCACACCGCCGGACCACCGTGCGCTGCCTCACCGCTCTCGCCGTCAGCCTTGTGGCCCTGACAGGGTGCAGCTCTGAGAGCGAGGGGCAGGCGTCCGCCACCGCACCGGTGGCATCGACGACGTCTTCCGCGACCTCCGACGAGTCGGTACCGACCACCGCGCCGGGCGGCGGTGCGGACCCGGACGGCACGTCGTCGTCGGCCGGTGCGGCCCCCTGGGCCGGCACCAAGCAGTTCGTGCAGATCGACGACGCCCGGACCGGCGACGGACGTACGTACCTGTCGGTGCGGCCCGCCCAGAAGAAGGCCCACGCCCAATTCGAGGCATGGGTGATCGTCCCGGGCGAGGGGCCCTACACCGAGGTGCGCATGGCCGAGGACGCCAAGGTGCTGCTGTCGGTCCCGCTCGGCGACGGGAAGCATGCCTCGTCGTACTCCCAGGCCGAATTCGTCAGCCGGCTGACGGCCCAGTCGTCCTCGGCCCGCTCGCTCCTCGGGTACGACCTGAGTTTCGACGGAGAGGGCCGGGTCACCCGGCTGCAGTCGCTGTACACGTCCTGACGCAGGCCAGAACCTCGTCCGGTACACCGTTTCCGGGATGCCCGCGAGGCAGGATCGCACTCGTCGCAGCGTGATGACGATCGCGTCGAAGCCGCCCGGTCAGCGGGTTCAGCGCTCCGTGGCCACGCCAGGCGGCGACTGTGCGGCTGAGGTCGACGGGACGCCGTCCCGGAGAGATCCGGGACGGGGTTCCGGAATCGGCGTCGGGGCTTGACGATTTGCCCCGCGAGCCGGGAACGATCCAGTTACTGATGAGGCGGTCCGTCCCACGCGGCCAGTGGTCGGGGAGCACGTCCCCGAGGGGTTCCACATGACGACGGCCGGATCCTCCCGGTCGGCAACGGCGACCGGGACCTTTGGACCGTGGACCGCCAATCGTTCCCGGCGGACGCCGCATGGGCTGAGGACGATGGTGCGCCCGCCTTGCTCGCGGTGGAGGCGGACAGAGGCGACGATGCGTTGGTCCAGGCGGTACGCGCCGCGGTACGGCTCGATCTCGCGGCACACCCTCCCCCGCCAGGGCCTCCACGCCCGGACGCGCGGACATCCCTCCCGGACGATGAACCATGGTCGCGGACCACCGGCGCGGCCAAGCTTGCGGCATGACACAGACGGACGCGACACGTACGGACACGATGAGCACCGGGAACACCGTGCTGGTGATCGGCGGCACAGGCAAGACCGGCCGTAGGACGGTGGCACGGCTCCGCGAGCTGGGCGTGGAGACCCGAGCGGCCTCACGGTCCGGGGAAACACCCTTCGACTGGGCGGACCGGACGACCTGGCAGGCGGCCCTCGACGAGGTCGACGCCGTCTACATCGTCCCGCTGGACACCTCACCCTCCCCGACGCCCGCCTTCGTCGAGCAGGCCGTCGCGAGCGGGGTGCGACGGCTGGTGCTGCTTTCGGCCCGGGGTGTGGACGTGCCCGGTTACTTCGGCTCCTCCTACGAGGGCGGCGGCCCGCATACGGAGGGCGAGGCGGCCGTCCGGTCATCCGGCGCCGCCTGGACGATCCTGCGTCCCGGCTGGTTCGCCCAGAACTTCAGCGAGGGCGTCTTCCTCGACGGCGTACGTGCCGGCGAACTGGCCCTGCCCACCGGCGGCGGGGCCGCCGCGTTCGTCGACGCCGACGACATCGCGGCGGGGGCCGCCGCGGCCCTGACCGAGGACGGCCACGACGGCGAGGTGTACGAACTCTCCGGCCCCCGGGCACTCGGCATCGCCGACGTACTCGACGAGATCGCGAAGGTGACCGGCGCGCGCGCCGCCTACGTCCCGGTGGAGGAGTCCGCCTTCCGGGCCGGGCTGGTGGCACAGGGACTGCCCGAGGAGGAGGCCGCGCTCTGGACCGATGCGATGAAGCCGATCCGCACGAGCCAGGAGGCCCCGGTCACGGACGGCGTGCGGAGAGCACTCGGCCGCCCACCGCGCGACATCGCCGACTTCGTCCGTGACGCGTCGGCGGCGGGGGCCTGGGACTGAGGGGGAGCCGGGGCAACTGGTGGGAAGGCGCCGGAGGGCTCCGGCGTCGCCCTGCCCCGGTACGCTGCCGGGGCGCACCGGCCCCTTTCTCCGCCGGTGCGGCCCGATTCGCATGACTGATGCGGCCAGGTCCCGGCTCCGGCGGCATCAGCCCGCCGGTACGGCGCGGTCCGGCACGTGGGTGGTGGCGGCCTCCTGCCGGTACGTGCTCGGGCTCTCGCCCCGGAGCCGTTTGAACGCCGCGCTGAAGCCGAACGCATCCGCGTAGCCGACCCGCCGGGCCACCGCCGCCACCGTCAGTTCCGGGCGGGTCAGCAGATCGGCGGCGACCGTCATCCGCCACTCGGTGAGATACGCCACCGGCCCGTTCCCTACCAGTTCCGTGAACCGCTTCGCCAAGGTCGTCCTCGACACTCCCGCCCGGCTTGCCAGCTCCGCCGTCGTCCATGGGTGCGCCGGATCCTCGTGGATCGCGCGCAGGGCGGGCCCCGCCACCTCGTCGCCGAGTGCGCCGTACCACCCGGGCGGTTCGGCCTCCGGACGGTCGAACCAGTCCCGCAGCGTGCACACCAGCAGCCAGTCCAGAAGCCGGTCGAGCACGGTCTGGTGTCCGGGCCGGCCGCCGCCGATCTGCGCCTCCAGGTAGTCCCGCATCGGCGAGCAGTCCTGCTCGTCGGGTACCACCAGGACCGGCGGCAGAGCACGGAGGAGCCGTTGCGGCACCTGCTCCCGTACGTCATATGCGGCAGCCAACAGCACGGTGGAGCAGCTGAGTTCGAGGTCCCGGTCCGCGGGGTCAGGCGCGCCCTCGCCCCAGCGCACCTCCCGTACGCCCCCCGTCTGCTCCGTCGCCGTACCGTTCGCCGGGTCGTCGGTGAAGCAGAACGGTGCGGGCCCCCGGACGATCGCGGACTCGCCGAGCGCCACGTGCCGCGCTTCCCCGGTCTCCGGCACGATCCATCCGGCGCCACGTAGCGGTACGCACAGGGTCAGGTACGCGCCGTCGGTGAACCGCAGCGACCACGGCGGCCACAGCACCGAACGACCGAACACCGCACCCTTGCCCCGCACGCCCCGCAACAGCTCGTCGAACACGTCCATGGCGCCAACGATAGGCAGGACCACGGGTGTGCCGGACGATTACCTATGCACGACGGACGGACGGCCATGGGGCCCGCCCGATGGCACCGGGGCGCACCGCGGCACTCGCCGAAGCGATGCCCGCGCGCCGTACCTGTCGCAAGTGCCACACGGATGCCGGGTACTGAATCCCGACTTCGCTCGGCTGGCACCGCCTGCGCCTACACCTCCGGAACAGCGCGTTGCCTGGCGTCCGCACGCTCAGCCCGGTTGCGCGAGCGTAGGCGTTTGCCCAACACCAGCAGTGACCAGCCTGCGAACCACGCCATGCCTGCCGCTTGGCCCCGTCCCAGCGAGGTGCTCCAGGATGCGGCGGTCAGCGCGTATGAGGCAACGATCACCGGCCCCGCCACGCAGTGCGACAGGGCAAACCTCTCCAGCCATATGCCGCCGCCGCTCTGCGCCATGATTCCCCGCCCAACGTTGGTGATCCCCAAAAGCAGGGCCCGGACGCCTGCCACCCAGCGCCGTCCGGACCCCGTCCAACCTCAGTTGTCCGGGAAGGACATTTAGTGAATCACGACGAACGAAAGCGAACTGTGCAACCGACTCGAAGCCGACATGAACATCTCCACCACACCTGACTCGGGCGGGAAGGCAGTCGACCTCGACAAGGCGCGGTCCGCCCGGACCGGACAACGAAGAAGCCTCCGGCCATTGGCCTGAGGCCTTTTCATGGACAGGGACGGGGCAAGCTCCTACCCCCGGCTACGGCGTGCGGGTGAAGGACCGCCTGTAGGAGCGGGGCGGCACTCCCCGGCGCCGTACGAACTGGGAGCGCAGGACGGCCGCGCTACCGAAGCCGACCAGGCGGGCGATCTCCTCGACACGGAGGTCCGTGGTCTCCAGGAGTTCCTCGGCGCGGCTGAGCCGCAGGCCGAGCAGCCAGGCGTGCGGGGTGCTGCCGGTCGAAGCGGCGAAGCGGCGTGCGAAGGAGCGTCTGCTCATCAGGGATCGGCGGGCCAACTCCGCCACGGAAAGCGGCTCGTGGAGGTTCTCACGGGCCCAGGTGAGTGCGTCCGCGAGGCGATCGTCGTGACAGTCCTCGGGGGCCGGGGTGGCCAGGTATTGGGCTTGTCCCCCGTCGCGGTGGGACGGCAGGACCAGGTCGCGGGCGATGGCGTTGGCCGTGGCGGCGCCGTACTCCCGCCGCAGGAGGTGCAGGCACAGGTCGAAGCCGGCAGCGGCTCCCGCGCCTGTGATGATCCGGCCTTCGTCGATGTACAGGGCGTCGGGTTCGACGGTGACGTCCGGGTGGCGGTCGGCCAGAAGGCCGGTGAACCGCCAGTGGGTGGTGGCGCGCCGCCCGTCGAGCAGGCCGGCCGCAGCGAGCGCGAAAGCGCCGACACAGTGTCCCGCGACCAGCGCGCCGCGCTCATGTGCCGAGGTCAGCGCATCGAGTACGGCGGGTCCTGGTGGTGTGCGGAAGTCCGCCCAGGGCAGAGCGATCACCAGGTCGGCCGCGGCCAGCCGGTCCAGGCCGTGCTCGACCACGATGGGGAGCCCGACATCACTGCGGATCCGTCCGGGCCGGTCGGTGCACAGACCGAAGTCGAAGCGGGGCAGGTCCTGGCCGCGTGAGTCGAACACCTCGGAGACGATGCCGGCTCCGAGCATCCCGACGCCGGGCGGGGCGTAGGCGGCGACGGTCACGAAGGGCGGCATGCGGGGAGTGTGGCACGATTCCTGCGATCAGTGGCAGAGCGGCCACTCGTGTAGGAGGGCTCCGCACCGAAGACTTGGGGCCATGACAGACGCACCGCTCGGCCGCAGCTCCATGTACAAGATCCTCACCACCGGCTACACCCTCTCCACCGGCCCCGGGGTGGCCGCCACGGTCTCCTACATCAGTGACGGGGAGCGCCGCGTGATCGTCGACCCGGGCATGGTGGCCGGCCGCGAGCGGATCCTCGGCCCGCTCGCGGAGTCGGGGATCGGCCCCGATGACATCACCGATGTGGTGCTCAGCCACCACCATCCGGACAACACCATGAACGTCGGCCTCTTCGGCCGGGCCCGCGTCCACGACCACAAGGCGATCTACCTGAACGACCAGTGGACCGACCGCGACGCCGAGGGTTACGAACTGACCTCCTCGCTCAGGCTGATCCGCACGCCGGGACACAGCCGCGAGGACATCACCCTGCTGGCAGGCACGGACTCGGGTGTCGTGGCCTTCGTGGGGGACCTGTGGTGGCGCCCCAACGGCCCGGTGGACGACCCGGTGGCCCCGGACCACGAGATGCTGCTGGCATCCAGGCTCCGAGTACTTGCCGCCGCGGACCTGATAGTGCCCGGCCACGGCCCCGCGTTCCCGGCCGACGACACCGCGCCGCGCTAGCGGCCCCTTACGAACGCGAAGGCAGCGGCGGTGCGCGCGAACAGCGCGGAAGCCGTCAGGGGCCCGGGCAACGAAGAATTGAGTTCGAGCTCGACGAGGCGCTCCTGAGCGTGCCCATGTTCCAGGCGGAATGGGCCCGTGCGCAGAGGTTCAGCCGGCAGCGGCGTCCTGGTGGGAGAGCGAAAGGCCCCGGTCATTGACCAGGGCCTTCTTCGAAGAGCGGGTGACGAGAATCGAACTCGCGCTCCGAGCCCGCCCTACCGCCAGGTTGTGGCACGGTTGGCCGTGGGGCGCCGGATGCCGCGAGCACCCTCATCTGGCTGGACACGCGATCGACGAGACGCCCCCAGGGGGCGCTGGGTGACTGCGCCGACGGACGCCATGGTGTGGGGCGCGATGTCGACGGTGCCGGTCCGGTTCGTCAGACGATGACGGGGACGGCCTCGGCGCGGTTGGTGGCCCAGTTGGTGACGATGGGCTTGTCGACGGTGGCGGTGTCGGGGAGCTTGAGTTCGGCGGGGTCGGGATCGTCGTTGGTGGTGGCGATGATGACGTTCTCGAATTCCTTGCCGGCATCGCTGTTGGTGGTCTTGGGGCTGATACCGGTGTATGCGACGTCCGAGCCGGTGAGCTTGATGGGGTCCGCGCCGCCCTGTCCGACGGGGGAGGCGACACCGTCGACGCCGGAGCCGAAGGACACGCTGGGGGTGTTGACGTCCAGGTAGCAGGTGATACCGGACTTGGCCTTGGCGGTGACGAGGTAGTAGCCGCCGGCCTGGGACTCCGAGGTGACCGTGAAGTCCAGGTCGTTGGTGCCGCAGGACTGTCCGTAGCCGCTCTTCTCGCCGCCGCCGGAGTCGGCGGTCTTGTCATCGGAGTCGCCGGAGTCGCCGGAGTCGGAGGAGCCGCTGTTGGAACCGGAGCCGTTGGAACCGGACCCGCTGGCGGAGGGGCTGTCGCCGGAGGAGGTGCTGCCGCTCTTGCCGCTGACGGCGGAGGGAGCCGAGGAGCTGCTGGTGTCCTCGACGTCGTCGGGGCTACAGGCGGTGGAGGTGGCGGCGAGGGCCGTCACCGCCGCGGCGGCGAGGACGAGACGAGTGGAACGGGCGGCGAGGCGCGAGCGCATCATGATCTCCAGCAGCTTTCGGGGGTTGCGGTGCTTCCTGCTTGCACTGATGACACTAGGACCGAGTCGATCCTGAAATGATTCGGGACATGTCCGGGTTCTGTCTCAGCAACATCGGTTCCAAGAAGCGGGGTTGGATTTCACCAACCCCAGCAAGGGCCGAGTCCGGACGTCTACGGCTGGCCTTCCACGTGGTCGATGACGGATGGCCTCTGCGCCGGGCAGCGGAGTGGTTCCAGGTCTCACCGACCGCAGCCCAGCGGTGGGCCGGGCGTTACCGTCAACTCGGCGAGGCGGGGATGGCCGACCGCACCGGCAGCCCCCACCATGGGGCAGGGGCGGGAGATGTGCCGTGACCGGGGTGTCCTGTGGGCGCCGCGGAGGCTGTGGCGGTCAGAAGGCGTACGGCCAAGGAGTCGCCGGTTGCGGGCGCGAGCGTTCCGGCACCGGCGAGCCGGGGACCATGCTCGATACGTCCTGTACATCCAGCTTGAGCGGTATGGCCATTTCGAGGATCATCTACCCAGTGTGTTGACCACAACACCGAAGGTGAGTGGGTGCTCCGGGGCTTCCCGCACGGACTCAACACAGGCCCTAGCAGCCGGTGCACGCCGGGCTGGCCCGCGCCGAGCGGGGCCGGCCCGTTCTCGGTACGCTGGAAAGGAATCTCCGCGCCGGGTCGGCCCTCCCTCAAGCAGTTCACGAGCGTTCTCGTGAGGGAGAACAATTCCCATGGATCTCAACACCATCACCGAAGTCGTCCGCCTCCCGGCCGACCGGCCGGGCGTGGACTGGCGCGAAGGAGACGCCTGGCTCGCAGGCGGCACCTGGCTGTTCTCCGCCGAACAGCCGAGCCTGCGACGCCTGGTGGACCTGACTTCGCTGCCCTGGGAGCCTCTCGTCCCGAGCGACGCCGGCCTGGAAATCGGTGCCACGTGCACCATTCGCGACCTGTACGACTTCGCGCCGCCGAACGACTGGGTCGCCGCCGGCCTCAACCGGGCGGCATGCGAGGCGTTCCTGTCCTCGTTCAAGGTCTGGAACGCGGCGACCGTCGGCGGAAATATCTGCATGTCCCTGCCCGCCGGCCCGATGGTCACGCTGACGGTCGCGCTGGAGGCCCGGTACGAGCTGTGGGCCCGCGACGGGTCCGTGCGCACCGTCGACGCGCTCGATTTCGTGACCGGGAACAACCGCAACGTCCTCGCGCCCGGGGAGATCCTGCGCCGCATCGACATTCCGGCGCATGCCCTGCGCAAACGCGCCGCGCACCGCCGATTCACGCTGACCCACCTCGGCCGCTCGACCGTGTTCCTCATCGGTACGCACACTCCTCGAACGAGCAATCTGCTGCTCACCGTCACCGCCGGCACCACGCGGCCGATACGGTTCGCCTTCGACTCCATGCCCGATGCTCACACCCTGCGGCAGAGCATCGACGCCATCCCCGCCGATGTCTGGTTCGCCGACCCCAACGGGACCCCCGATCACCGTCGCCACCTGACACAGCACTTCGCCGAGGAAATCCGCGGCGAACTCATCGCCGGGGGCCCGGCATGACCTACCGAGTGAACGGACGGAGCTTCGACGAAGAACCGGCCCCCGGCCAGTGCCTGCGCACCTTCCTGCGCGCACTCGGTCACTTCGGAGTCAAGAAGGGGTGCGACGCGGGCGACTGCGGCGCGTGCACGGTGTGGCTGGACGGCACTGCGGTGCACAGCTGCATCACCCCCGCCTTCCGGGCGGACGGCCGTGAGGTGACCACGATCGAGGGTCTCGGCACACCCGGCGACCTGCATCCGGTGCAGCGGCAATTCCGCGATGCCCCGGGGTTCCAATGCGGGTTCTGCACTGCCGGGATGATCATGACCTCGGCGAAGTTCACCGACGCCCAGAAGGCGGACCTGCCACGGGCGTTGAAGGGCAATCTGTGTCGTT
Source organism: Streptomyces sp. NPDC060209 (assembly GCF_042728155.1). Taxonomy (NCBI): domain Bacteria; kingdom Bacillati; phylum Actinomycetota; class Actinomycetes; order Kitasatosporales; family Streptomycetaceae; genus Streptomyces; species Streptomyces sp. NPDC060209. The sequence goes on along the minus strand of NZ_JBHWZS010000168.1, from coordinate 3,303 downwards.
GCACCGGCTACCGGTCGATCGAGGACGCCGTGAAGGGCAAGGCCGCCGTGCAGACGGCCGCGCCGGGCAAGGCCGTCGGAGCGAGCGTCGGCGCGCCGGCGGCCGAGGACGTGGTGACCGGTCGGGCCGAGTTCACGATGGACACCCGCATGGAGGGCATGCTGCACCTCAAAGTGCTGCACTCGCCCCACGCGCACGCCCGGATCCTCTCGATCGACAAGACCGCCGCGCTCGAGGTCCCCGGTGTGCACCGCGTCTACACCTGGCAGGACGTGCCGCGCAAACGCTTCACCACGGCGATCCACACCGACCACCTGGTCGATCCTGACGACACCTACATCCTCGACGACACGGTCCGCTTCGTCGGCCAGCGCGTCGCCGTCGTCCTCGCCGACACGGTCGGGGCGGCGGAGGAGGGCTGCCGGAAGCTGGCCGTCGAGTACGAGGTCCTGCCGGCGGTCTTCGACCCCGAGGAGACCATGGCCGAGGGGGCGCCCCGACTGCACGGCTCGGAGGACCCGTTCGTCCGGGATTCCGTCCACAACCTGCTCCTGGAGACCCACTCGCACATCGGCGATGTCGACGCGGGCTTCGCCGCGGCCGACGTGATCCACGAGGGCACGTACGTCTCACCGCGCGTGCAGCACGCGCACCTGGAGACCCACGGCTCGATCGCCTGGATGGAGGACGGCCGGCTTAACGTCCGTACGAGTTCGCAGTCCCCGTCGATCGCGAAGGTCAAACTGGCTTACCTGTTCGCGCTGCGCCCGGACCAGCTCCGCGTGTTCTGCAAGCGCGTAGGCGGCGGTTTCGGCGGCAAGCAGGAGGTCATCTCGGAGGACCTGGTCGCGCTCGCGACCCTGGACACCGGGCGGCCCGTCTGCCTCGAGTACACGCGCGAGGAGGAGTTCACCACGGCCTCGCCCCGGCACCCGATGAAGCTGACGGTCAAGCTCGGAGCGAAGGCCGACGGCACGCTCACGGCCTTCCAGGTCCGCAACGTTTCCAACACGGGCGCCTACGGCAACCACGGCGGCGAGACGCTGTACGCGGGCGGCGCCGCCGTCATGATCTACCGCTGCCCCAACAAGAAGTACGACGCCTTCGCCGTCTACACGAACACCGTTCCCAGCGGCGCGCTGCGCGGCTACGGCATGACCCAGCCGGCCTTCGCCGTGGAGTGCGCGATGGACGAGCTGGCCCTCGCTCTGCACATGGATCCGCTCGCACTGCGCCGCCGCAACATCGTGCGCCCCGGCGATGCGCTCGTCGCGATGCACGACGGCCCCGACGACGTGATGTTCAACGAGGACGGGCTCGCCAAGTGCATCGACCTCGTGGCCGGAGCCCTGGCCCGTACGGCCGATCAGCCCTCCCCCGGCCCCGGGTGGCTCGTCGGGGTCGGCGTCGCCAGCTCCCTGCACGAGACCGCGCCCCCGACCGACCACATCTCCGAGGCCTGGATCACGCTCGGCGACGACCTCGTGTACGAACTGGCCGTCGGCACCGTCGAATTCGGGGAGGGAACATCGACCGCGCACGTTCAGATCGCGGCCAACCAGCTGGGTACGACCCCGTCGCGGATCCGTCTGGTGCAGTCCGACACCGACCGCACGGGATTCGACACCGGCGCCTTCGCGAGCGCGGGCCTCTTCGTGGCGGGCAACGCGGTGCTCAAGGCGGCCAACGCGGTGCGCGACCGCATCATGGAGTTCGCCGCCGCGCACACCGGCGTCCACCTCGTGATGTGCTCCATGGACGACGAGCACGTCGTCTGCGGGGACGCGCGCGTCCCGCTGGCCACGCTCGTCGCCCTGGCCCGGGCACGCGGGATCCGGTTCACCGCCGCCCGCAAGGCCTACGGCTCGCCCCGCAGCGTCACCTCCAACACCCAGGGCTTCCGCATCGCCGTCCACCGGGTGACGGGCGAGATACGCATCCTGCACAGCGTCCACGCGGCCGACGCCGGTGTGCTCATCAACCCCGAGCAGGTCCGGGGGCAGGTGGACGGCGGCGTCGCCCAGGGCATCGGATTCGCGCTCACCGAGAACTTCCAGGTCGACGCGGACGGTGCCGTGGTCAACCCGAACCTCCGCAACTACCGGCTCCCCACCTACGCCGATGTCCCCCGCACCGAGCTGCTCCTGGTGGCCTCGTCGGACTCGGTCGGGCCCATGCGGGCGAAGGGGATGGCGGAATGCTGCATCAACCCGGTGGCCCCCGCGCTGGCGAACGCGCTCACCGACGCCACGGGCGTCCGCTACCGCGAGTTGCCCCTGACCCCGGAACGGATCTACAGCCGGCTGGGTGAGAGCCAGTCGGCGCGGACGGGCCCGAGACGATGACTACCGAACGCAATGCGGACGCAGCCGCGACGGTCATCCTCAGCCGGAAGGTCCGGCCCGGCATGGAGCGGGAGTACGAGAAGTGGCAGGAGGGCGTCAACGCCGCTGCCGCCGAATACGCCGGACACCTCGGCGCCGAGGTGTCCCCGCCGACCGACCTGCAACCCGAGTGGGTCGTCGTCTACCGGTTCGACTCGGTGGCCCATCTGCAGGCGTGGATGAACGGCGCGACCCGGCAGAAACTCCTCGACGTCGGCGCGAAGTACTTCGACGGTCCCGCGACCCAGCAGGTGATCAGCGGCGGCAAGCAGCCGACGGACCCGCTCGTGACCGTCGTGGTGACCCACCGCGTCCACCCGGGCCAGGTCGACGACTTCCTCGAATGGCAGCGCCACATGACCCAGGAGGAGAGCAAGTTCGAGGGGTTCCGCGGCACGGAGATCTTCCGCCCGATCGAGGGGCTTCAGGACGAGTGGACCACCCTGTACCGCTACGACAACGCCGAGCACCTCGACGCGTGGTTGACGTCGGCGAAGCGGCAGGAGGTCCTCGCCGAAGGGAAGAAGTTCAACGACTTCAAACTGCGCGCCATCGACAACTCGTTCGGCAGCTGGTTCGCCTTCGAGGAGAACGGCAAGGAAGCGCGGCCGCCCTCGGAAACCAAGACCGCCATCGCGGTCTGGGTCGGCCTGTACCCGACGGTCGTACTGCTGACGCTCGCCCTGTCACCGCTGAAGTGGCCGCTCTGGCTCGGGCTGCTCGTGGGCAATCTGCTGTCGAGCTTCATCATGAGCTTCTTCACGATGCCCTACTACGTCAACCGGCTGCTCAAGCGGTGGCTGCGGCCCGCACCTGACGAACCGGCGGTGAGGAGCAACCTCCTCGGCCTCGGCATCGTCGCCGCGGTGACCGTGTTCTGGGCCGTCGTCTTCTACCTCGTGACGCAGCAGTTCTGGAC
>NZ_JBHWZS010000167.1:0-18570 GCF_042728155.1 Streptomyces sp. NPDC060209 | reverse complement strand
GGGCCGGATCAGGTCCGTCATCCTACGTCCGGACCCGTCACCCGTCCGTGGCGATCGCGTTCAGGACGTTCATCCGGCCGGCCCGGAAGGCCGGGACCAGAGCGGCGAACAGTCCGACGAAGGCCGAGGCGACGAACACCGTGAGGATCGTCGGCCACGGGATCTCCAGGACCCCGAGCCCTTCCAGGGCCAGCAGCTTCTGCGCGGAGGTGCCCCAGCCCATGCCCAGGCCGAGCCCGAGCAGCGCGCCGAACAGGGCGATGACCACGGACTCCAGCCGGATCATGCGCCGCAGTTGGCGGCGGGAGAGACCGATCGCCCGCATCAGGCCGATCTCACGGGTCCGCTCGACCACCGAGAGGGCCAGGGTGTTCACCACACCGAGCACCGCGACGATGATCGCCAGGGCGAGCAGGCCGTACACGATGTTCAGCAGCTGGCCGATCTGGTCCTTCAGGTCCTCCTTGAAGTCGGCCTGGTTCTGCACCTTGTACTGCGGGTACTCGGCGAGCGCGCCCTTGAGGGCGGCGTACGCCTCCTTCTCCTTGCCGTCCTCCGCCGAGGCGAACATGATCATGTTCGTCGGCATCCTGTCGGCGGCGACGTATCGCTCGGCGGTAGTGACGTTGACGTACATCGCGCCCTGGTCCACGGTCGTGTCGTCCGAGGTGATCGCGGCGACCTTCAGCTTCGCGGTCTCGCCGGCCTTGAACGCGACGGTGATCTCGTCCCCGACCTCGATCTTGTGCAGGGTGGCGTAGTCCGAGCCGACCGACATGGAGTCCGGGCCGTACGCCTTCGACAGGTCGCCTGCCACGGTCTTGCGCCGCAGGTCCTGCGGGTACGTCGGGTCGGCGGCGGTGACCTGCTCGTCGCCGGTCGAACCGTCGGGGTTGGTGAGCTTCGCGGCGAGGACCTTGTAGTCGGTGACGTGCGCGATGCCCGGCACCTTCTCCATCGCCTCCGCGGCCTGCGGCACGATCAGCTGGCCGGTGTTCGACTGGACGATGAAGTCCGTGCCGACCGACTTGTCCAGCTCGTCCGTGGCCGAGGCCACCATGGAGGAGCCGACGACCGAGAGGCAGGCCACCAGCGCCAGGCCGATCATCAGGGCGGCGCCGGTCGCTCCCGTACGCCGTGGATTGCGCAGCGCGTTGCGCTCCGCCAGCCGTCCGACCGGGCCGAACAGCCGCAGGACGACGAGACCGAGCACCCGCACGACCGCACCGGCGAGCAGCGGGCCGATCACGATGAAGCCGATGAGGGTGAGGACCACGCCCAGACCGAGGTAGAGCGAGCCCTCGCTCGCCTCGTCCACCCGGGTCGTCGCCCACAGGCCGGCGGCGCCGGCCCCGGTGAGGACCAGGCCGAGTGCCGCCCGGATCCAGCCGGACTTGGCGTCCGCCGGGGTTCCGGCGTCCCGCAGGGCGGCCATCGGGGAGACCTTTCCGGCCCGGCGGGCCGGGATGTACGCGGCGAGGACGGTGACGACGATGCCGAGGGCCAGCCCGATCGCCGGGGTCGTCCAGGCGACGGTGAGGTCCTTGGTGGACAGCTCCATCCCCATGGCGCCCATAAGCTTCATCAGCCCGACGGCGAGACCGATGCCGGCGGCGACGCCCAGCACCGATCCGACGATGCCCAGCAGCACCGCCTCGACGAGCACGGACCGGTTGACCTGCTTGCGGCTTGAGCCGATGGCCCGCATCAGGCCGATCTCACGGGTGCGCTGGGCGACCAGCATCGAGAACGTGTTGACGATCAGGAAGATGCCGACGAGGAAGGCGATCCCGGCGAAGCCGAGCATCGCGTACTTCATGACGTCCAGGAAGGAGCCCATGGAGTCCTTGTTGGCGGCGGCGGCCTCCTTCTGGGTCTGCAGCTTGTACGTGGCCGGGTCACCCAGGGCCGCGGCGACACTCTTCTTCAACTCGGGGTCACTCACGCCGGGTTCGGCGGTGACCGAGATGTGCGTGAAGACGCCGGTGGCGCCCAGCAGCTTCTGCTGCGCGGTGGCGGTGTCGAGGTAGACGACGGCCGCGCCGGGGTTGGTCACGGTGAACGCGGCGATGCCGGTGATCTTCGCCTTGATGTCACCGGTGACGGCGATCGTGCGCACCTCGTCGCCGAGCTTCAGGTGGTGCTTCTCCGCGGTGTCGGCGTCGATCATGGCCTCGGTCGGGCCGCGCGGGGCGTGGCCCGAGGTGATCTCCATGGACCGCAGGTCGTTCTCGGTCCAGTTGCCCGCGATCGTCGGGGCACCGGTGTCGGACCCGAGGTTCTTGTTGTGGCTGTCGACGAGCGTGACGGCCATGCTGCTGACCGCGCCCTCTGCCTTCTTCACCCCGTCCACACCGGCGACCTCGGCCACGACGGACGCGGGGAGCGCCTCGGGCTTGCCGTTCTCGGGGACGTCGTCGGTCTTCGCCGCCTTCGGGCTGACCGTGACATCTGCGGACGTCGCCGCGAAGAGCTTGTCGAAGGTGGTGTTCATCGTGTCGGTGAAGACGAGCGTGCCGCACACGAACGCCACCGACAGCAGGACGGCCACGGCGGAGAGTGCCATCCGCCCCTTGTGCGCGAGGAAGTTGCGCATCGAGGTCTTCCAGACGGTCATGACGTCCGCCCGCGCGCGTCGAAGTCCTTCATCCGGTCCAGGACCTGCTCGGCCGTCGGGTTCTGCATCTCGTCGACGATGGAGCCGTCCGCGAGGTAGAGGACCCGGTCCGCGTAGGAGGCGGCCACCGGGTCGTGGGTGACCATGACGATGGTCTGGCCGAGCTCGTCGACCGACTTGCGGAGGAAGGACAGCACCTCGGCACCGGCCCGCGAGTCCAGGTTCCCCGTGGGCTCGTCACCGAAGATGATCTCGGGCCGGGCGGCGAGCGCCCTGGCCACCGCGACGCGCTGCTGCTGACCGCCGGAGAGCTGCGTGGGCCGGTGCTTGAGCCGCTCGGCGAGACCGACGGTCTCCACGACCTGCCGCAGCCAGGCGGCGTCGGGCTTGCGGCCCGCGATGTCCATCGGCAGCGTGATGTTCTCGATCGCGTTGAGCGTCGGGAGCAGGTTGAACGCCTGGAAGATGAAGCCGATCCGGTCCCGGCGCAGCTGGGTGAGCTTCTTGTCCTTGAGGCCGGTGATCTCGGTGTCGGCCAGGTGGATCTGACCCGAGGTCACCGTGTCCAGGCCCGCGAGGCAGTGCATCAGGGTCGACTTGCCGGACCCGGACGGGCCCATGATCGCCGTGAACTGCCCCCGTGCGATGTCCACGTCGACGTGGTCGAGCGCCACGACCCGGGTCTCGCCCGCGCCGTACGCCTTGACGACCTGCCGCGCTCGCGCAGCGACGGCCGTACGCCCTCCAGTGTCCCCGTGCCTGGGAATGGTTACAGCCGTTGTCACGGTTTTTCTCCTATGTCGGTCGATGCGCGGACGTCTCTGTGTACGTCTCGAGTCTCGGGTGCGAAGGGGGTCGGGCGCGCTGGTGCCCGGCGCAGTCTTCAAGTGGGGTTTTCCCCACCCCTCCCCCTGCGGCGGGCCACATCAGCGCTGTAGGAACACGTTAAGGAACGGGGTGCCCATGTCTCGTCCTCCGGCGGGAGGAACGATCCCTGGACACAACTACGTAGCTCCCCCTAGGGGTCCGGGCCTCAAGGACGAGACCTGAGTAGGGGTCTCACCCTTCGGCCTGCGGCTCCCGCGGAGCCACGGGCGGTGAGACAGTGACCCCCAGGAAATAGATGCATAGGGAAGGGACCCCTGTGGGCGGCACGGACGGCATCGGCGACACGGACAGCCCGGAAGCGGCGCACGGGGCGGCCGCCCCGGACAGTGCACCGGACACCGACCGCGGCCGCCGCCCGGTCGCCGCGGCCCTCATGCTGGGCATGGGCCTCGCCGCCATCGACGGCACCATCGTCGCGACCGCCGTTCCGCAGATCGTCGGCGACCTCGGCGGCTTCTCCGTCTTCTCCTGGCTCTTCTCCGGCTATCTGCTCGCCGTGACCGTCACCCTTCCGGTGTACGGGAAACTCTCCGACACCTTCGGCCGCAAGCCCGTCCTGATCGCCGGCATCATCCTCTTCCTGGCCGGCTCCCTGCTCTGCGCCGCCGCCTGGAACATGGCCGCCCTCATCGCCTTCCGTGTCGTCCAGGGCCTCGGCGGCGGCGCACTCCAGGGCACGGTGCAGACCATCGCCGCCGACCTGTACCCGCTCAAGGAACGGCCGAAGATCCAGGCGAAACTGTCCACGGTCTGGGCCACCTCGGCCGTGGCCGGACCCGCGGTCGGCGGGCTTCTCGCCGCGTACGCCGACTGGCGCTGGATCTTCCTGATCAACCTCCCGGTCGGCGCCGTCGCCCTCTGGCTGGTGGTCCGTCACCTCCACGAACCCGTCCGGCCGCGCCCCGGCACCCGGCCCCGTATCGACTGGGCGGGCGCCCTCGCGGTCTTCGCCACCGGCGCGCTCCTGCTGACCGCTCTCGTCCAGGGCGGCGTCGCCTGGCCCTGGCTCTCCGCCCCCTCGCTGGGGCTGCTGGGGGCGAGTGCCGCTCTGGCCGCGCTGACGGTCTTCATCGAGCGCCGCGCCGCCGAACCCGTGATTCCCGGCTGGGTCTGGCGGCGCCGCACCATCGCCTCGGTCAACCTCGCCCTCGGCGCGATGGGGCTGCTCATGGTCGCGCCGACCGTCTTCCTGCCGACCTACGCCCAGTCCGTCCTCGGACTCGGCCCGATCGCCGCCGGGTTCGTCCTGTCCGTGATGACCCTGAGCTGGCCCGTCTCCGCCGCCCTCTCCGACCTGGTCTACAACCGCATCGGCTTCCGCCGCACCGCCATCATCGGCATGTCCGGGGCCCTGCTGGTCCTGCTCTGCTTCCCGCTGCTGCCCTACCCCGGCGCCGCCTGGCAGCCCGCCCTGCTCATGCTGCTGCTCGGCGCGACTCTCGGCCTCTTCCAGCTCCCGCTGATCGTCGGGGTCCAGTCGACGGTCGGCTGGACCGAGCGGGGGACGACCACGGCGTCCGTGCTCTTCTGCCGCCAGGTCGGCCAGAGCCTGGGCGCCGCGCTCTTCGGGGCCGTCGCCAACGGTGTGCTCGCCTCCCGGCTGGCCGACGCCCCGGTCCCGGGGCTGCCCGGCGACCTGGACGCGGTCTCGCACGCCCTGGAGGACCCGGCGGCCCTCTCCGCCGCCGCGACGGACCATCTGCGGAGGGCCGTCGACACAGCCGTCGACCACGTGTTCACCGGCGCCGCGGTCGCCGCCGCTCTCGCCCTGCTGGTGCTCGTCCTCCTGGCCCCGCGACGCTTCCCCGTCCTGAACGAGCACGAGAGCGCCCCCCAGGCGCCGCAGGACTAGACAACTGGCGTGTTACCTAAGGTAGTTCGACCGTAACCCTCCCCCTCCGCGATACCCGCGAGTAACGTACGCGCTCCCGAAGGCGCGCCCGCGCACCTGCCTTGCAGCCCGACCCCGGGCCCGAGCCATGCAAGGAGCACTGCCATGCCGCACGACTCGCAGCCACCCCCGCACCCGCCCCGGCAGTCCCCGCACCCCAACCGCCCCGCACCGCCCCCGTACCCCGGCGACTACCTCATGCCCTGGCAGAGCTCGCCGCCCCCGCCACCGCCCCGCCGCCCGCCCGCACCGGGCACCGCCCCGGCACCCGGGCACCACAGCGACCTCCGGCGGCTGCGCACCGCCTACCGCCTGCTGCGCCGCGCCTCGACGCTCACCGCACTCGGCTACTTCAGCCTGTTCCTCCTGCTGTCCGGCTACGCCCCCGCCCTCATGACCCACCCCGTCGGCGACGGCGGACTCACCACCGGCCTCCTCCTCGGCCTGTGCCAGCTCCCCGTCACGCTCGCCGCCATCGCCGTCTACGAATGGACCGCCCGCCGCACCGTCGACCCGCTCAGCGCCGGACTCCGCGCCCGGGCCGGCCACGGCTCCCTCCGCACACCGGCAGCGGACCGCAGGACGGGAGCGGGCCGGTGAACGGATTCGACGAGTCCGCCCAGACGCTCTCCCTCACCGCGTTCATCGCCGTCGCCAGCGTCACCCTGCTGCTCTGCGTCATGACCGGGCCCGACCGCGACGACCTCGACGCCTTCTACACCGGCTACCGCTCGCTCTCACCCCTGCGCAACGGCCTCGCCATCGCCGGCGACTACCTCTCCGCCGCCACCGTCCTCGGCACCACCGGAGTCATCGCCCTCACCGGCCACGACGGCCTCGTACTCGCCCTCAGCACGGCACTGTCCCTGGTCCTGCTGATGTTCCTGCTCGCCGAACCACTGCGCAACGCGGGCCGGTTCACCATGGGCGACATGCTCACCCGCCGGGCCCCCGGCCGGGCCGCGCGCATCGCTTCCTGCGCCGTCACCCTCGCCGCCCTCCTGCCGCTGATGGTCGTCCAGCTCGCCGGCAGCGGCAACCTGCTCGCCTTCATCCTCGGCTTCGACAGCTCCGGATTCCGCACCGGATCCATCATCACCCTCGGCGTCGTCATGATCGGCTACGCGGCCATCGGCGGCATGAAGGGCACCGCCCTGATCCAGATCATCAAGACCGTCGCCCTACTCGGCGCGGGACTCCTCGTCTCCGTACTCGTCCTGAACCGATTCGACTGGGACGCCGGCGCCCTCCTGCGCGCCGCCGAGACCGGCAGCGGCGCGGGCACCGCCTACCTGCACTCCGGACTCCAGTTCGGCGGCAACGAACTCGACATGATCAGCTCCGAACTGACCGTCGTACTCGGCGCCGCCTGCCTGCCCCACATCACCATGCGGATGACGAGCGTCCGCGAAGCCCGGGCAGTGCGCCGCTCCCTCTCCTGGGCCGTCTGCGTCGTCGTCTGCCTCTGCCCCCTCCTCGCCGTCATCGGCTTCGGAGCAGCCGCCCTCGTCGGACATGACCGCATCACCGCCGCCGGAGCACAGGGCAACAGCGCCATCCTCCAGGTCACCGGCGCCGTCGCGGGAGGCGGAGAGATCGGGGCGCTCGTCGTCACCACCATGACGACGGCGATCTTCCTGACCCTGCTGGCCTCGGTCGCCGGAATGATCCTGGCCTGCGCCAACTCCCTCGCCCACGACCTGTTCGCCCACGGCCTGCGGACCGGCGGACCGATGAAGAACCGCACCGAGATGGCCACGGCCCAGGGCGCCGCCATCGGCGTCGGAGCACTCGCCGTCACCCTCGCCGTCCTCGCCCGGCACTGGAACGTCCAGGCGCTGGTGACCCTGTCCTTCTGCATCGGCGCGTCCGCCATCGCCCCGGCCCTCGTCTACAGCATGTTCTGGCGCCGCTACACCCGCACCGGCCTGCTCTGCACCCTCATCGGCGGCACCGCCTGCGTGCTCGTCCTGATCACCGGCACCGACCTGGTCTCCGGCTCCCCCGGATCCGTCTTCCCCCACCGCGACTTCAACTGGTTCCCGCTCACCACGACCGGACTCGTCTCCATCCCCTTCGGCTTCCTGGCCGGCTGGCTGGGCACCGTACGCGGCCGGGACAGGGACACCACCGGGCAGCGCCGCCAGTACGAGGCCGTCGAGCCCTGGATCCTCGCGGGCGCCCCGCCCGCCGGAAGGCGCTGACCGCCCGCGGGGCTCCCGGCCGGCGCCCCGGCCACGGGCGACGGGCCCGGGCAAGGCCACGGCCCGGGAGTGCGAGGATGCCCGCATGGACATAGTCAGCAGGAACAACGTCACCGTGACAGGCCCTGAGGACGCACCGGTCCTCCTCCTGGCCCACGGGTTCGGCTGTGACCAGAACATGTGGCGCCTGGTGGCACCCGCGCTGGCCGGGAGCTTCCGCGTCGTGCAGTTCGACTACGTGGGATCGGGCCGCTCGGACCTCACGGCGTGGAGCGAGGCACGCTACGGCGCGCTGGACGGATACGCCCGCGACATGGTGGAGATCTGCGAAGCGCTCGACCTGCGCGAGGTCCGGTTCGTCGGGCATTCCGTCAGCGCCATGGCCGGCGTACTGGCGGCGACCGCGGCACCCGACCGGTTCTCCTCGCTGACCATGGTCTGCCCCTCCCCGCGCTACGTCGACGCCCCCGGATACCGCGGCGGATTCAGCGCCGAGGACATCGAGGAGCTCCTGGAGTCCCTGGAATCCAACTACCTCGGCTGGTCGGCGGCCATGGCACCGGTGATCATGGGCAACCCCGACCGCCCCGAACTCGGTGAGGAACTGACCAACAGCTTCTGCGCCACCGACCCGGCCATCGCCCGCGTCTTCGCCCGGACCACGTTCCTGTCCGACACCCGCGAGGACCTCAAGGCGGTGAGCGTCCCCACGCTGGTCCTGGAGTGCTCGCAGGACGCCATCGCCCCCCGGGAAGTGGGCGCATACGTCCACGCGAACATCCCGGGCAGCCGCCTCGTCACCCTGGATGCGACCGGCCACTGCCCGCAGTTGAGCGCACCGGAAGCAACCGTGGCAGCCATCGCCGACTTCGTCGGAAGCCCGTCGTGACGTGCCGCACCGGCCAGACCCCCGACCCGCCGGAGGGCGAGGAGACCGCCTCCACCGACGCGGCTTTCACCTCCATGCTGGAGGACAGCGCCGAGGAGCTCTACGACTCCGCGCCCTGCGGCTATCTGTCCACCCTCATGGACGGAACCGTCGCGAAGATCAACACCACCCTGCTGACCTGGCTCGGCCTCTCCCGTGACGACGTCGTGGGTCGCATGCGCTTCACCGACCTGCTGACCGTCGGCGGAAAGATCTACCACGACACCCACTTCGCCCCCCTCCTGAGCATGCAGGGCAGCATCAGCGGCATCGCCCTGGACGTCAGGACGGCCGAAGGCGGCCGGCTCCCCGTGCTCGTCAGCTCCCTGACGAAGACCGACGGCGACGGTCGGCCCCTGCTGATCCGTACGACACTGTTCGACGCCAGTGACCGGCGCGCCTACGAACAGGAACTGCTCCGAGAGCGCCGGGTCGCCGAAGAGGCTCGCAGGCAGGCCGAGGAGGACCGCGAACGGCTGCAGGAAGCACTCGCGGTGCTGCAGCGCAGTCTGCTCCCCGCGCAGCTCCCCCCGGTGCCGGGCATGGAAGCCGCGTCGCACTACCACACCGCTTCACCGGACCGTCTCGGCGGGGACTTCTACGACCTGTTCCCCCTGGACGACAAACGCTGGGCCTTCTTCCTCGGCGACGTCTGCGGCAAAGGCCCCCAGGCCGCCGCCGTGACCTCCCTGACCCGCTACACCCTGAGGGCCGCGGCGCTCCACGACCCGGACCCCGTGGCAGCGCTCACCACCCTCAACACCGTTCTTCACGAGCGGTACGCCACGGGAGATCCGCGCTACTGCACCGCCGTCTTCGGCGTCCTCGAACCCGACGGTGACACCGTCACGGTCGAGCTCGCCTCCGGAGGGCACCCCCCGGCACTCGTCCTGCGCCAGGACGGCCGGGCCGACTACCTCCCCACCCCCGGAGGCCTCCTCGTCGGCATCCTGCCCGCAGCCCACTTCGCCGCCACCAGAACCGTGCTGACAGCCGGAGACACCCTCCTGCTCTACACGGACGGTCTCACAGAGGCCCGGACCGGCGAGAAGCGCGAACTGTTCGGGGACGAGGCCCTGCGCGACTTCGCGGCAGGCCTCTCCGGCACCGGACCGCAGCAGGTCGTCACGGCGTTGACCGGCCTGCTCAACAGCTTCGGCGACGGCCTGGACGACGACACCGCCCTCCTGGCCCTCGGCGTACCCACCACCCGGCCCCACTCTGCGAGCGACACCCTGCCATGAGCCCACTGACGACAACCGTCCGGGACACCGCGACCGGCCACGTGCTCCATCTCGCGGGAGAGCTCGACTTCAGCACCGCCGGCGAACTCCGCCGGGTGGTGACAGCTCTCGCCCTCACGCCGGGCCGACGGCTCGTACTCGACCTCGAAGGCCTCGACTTCTGCGACTCCAGCGGAATCACCGCCTTCATCGTCGCCCGCAACCACGCGGCCGCCGCCGGGGCCGACATCGCGCTGGCCGCCGTACCCGGCCCCATTCTCCGCGTCCTGCGCGTCACCGGGCTCGACCAGGTGTTCTCGGTCGAACCCGGCCAGGACACACAGGACCGGAGGGCCGTCAGCGACTGACCGGCCCGGGCAAGGACACCACGCCAGCGCCCCGGAGCGGAGCTACTCCGCGGGGTCCACGGCCGCACGCCCCGTCAGCGCCGCCAGCGAATTCCGTACGTGCGTCATGTGCGCCTGCACCTCCTCGCGGCCCTCCTCGTGCTCCCGCAGGACCCGCTCCGTCTCCCGAACCACGCGCTCCTGGGCCATCCTGGCCCCCGACACCAGCTCCGCCGCCCGCGCCTCCGCGTCCTCCTGGCCGTGCCGGGCCGCCTCCTCCGCCTCCGCGAGCTCCCGACGCGCCTGCGCGAGCAACGCCTCCCCGCGGGCCGTCAGTTCCGCCTCACGCTCCGCCGTGGCGGCCTCCGCCCCCGCGAACTCCGCATCCGCCGCCTTGCCCCGCTCGGCATGCTCCTGCTCCTGATGCGTCAGCACACCCGCCGTACGGCGACGCGTCTCGGCCATCTCCGCCTCCGCAACCCCACGCACCTCCCCGGCCTCCAGGCGCGCCCCCTCCACCAGCGCCGCGGCCCCATCCCGCGCCTCGGCCAGCGCCTCCTCCGCACGGGCATCCGCCGCGTCCCGCACAGCCGCCGCCTGCTCGCGCGCCGCCTCGCGGACCTCCCGGCCCGCCGCGTCCGCAGCATCCCGAAGCGCCTGCGCCTCCTCCAGCGCCGCGCCCCGCGCCTCCTCCGACTCGGCCTCCGCCAGAGCCAGGATCTGCTGCGCGCGCTCCCCCAGCGACTGATACGTCTGCGGCGCGAGCGAGGCCACCACCTCACCCAGCCGCGCCGACTCCGCCGCCAGCTCCTCCGCCAGTCCGTTCAGCCGCGAGAGCCGCTCCAGGGCCCCGTCCCGCTCCGCCGCCAGCGAGGCGACCATGCGGTCCACCTGCTCAGGGCGGTAACCACGCCCCCGTACGCCGACAAAACCGTGCGCGGACACCGGTCCACCACTCATCCCTGAAGCCCTCTTTCCCGCTCTCCGACGCCCCGACCATGAAGCAATACGTCAAGGATGCGGTAATTGGCCCGGAAGTCGGAATCGATCAGCTGCATTCAGGACGGAAGCGACCCGCATCACAAAACCCCACACAAAAGGCGCCCGCCCCACCAGGGGACGAGCGCCTCTCGCACACAACAGATCAGACCCGGTCGGACCGGATCACAGCAGCCCGTCCCACATCTGCTCCAGCAGAACCGACCACCAGCCCTCCGGCGACGCCAGCGCCGCCGGATCGATGGCCACCAGCTGCGCCTGGAAATCGACCGTCCACCGGCCGGCCTGCTCCGGATTCAACCCGAACCGCAGCCGCCACATCCGGCCGAGCAACGCCATCGACCGCACGAACTCCGGCAGCCCCGTGTTCACGAACTGCGGCGGCACCGGCTGGCCACCCGGCCCCGCCTCCACCGGAACGGCCACGATGTTCGCCGTCCCGTACTGCACACAGATCGCCCGGCCGAAGTCCGAACCCATCACCAGATACGAACCCGCGTCCGACGCCGGCTGCACCTGACGCTGCGCCGCCAGCTCCGCCAGAGTCGGCACCACCGGGTGACCCGGCTGCGCCCAGAAGAACGGCCCGAAATCAGCGGGCAGCCCCGCCCAGACCAGCGTCCGCGCCACCACCTCCGGCACACCCTGACGGGACACCGCCCGCTGGTCGAAACGCAGCACACCAGGACCGAACGCCCCGTGCAGCTCCTCCGCCAACGCCTCCGGAGGCACCGCCATCGCAGGCGGCATCTGCGGCAACGGCGCCCGCACCGGAGCAGGCCGCGCCGGACCGTCCGCCACCTGATGCAGCTCACCCTGATGCGTCAGCAGATGCTGCATGCCCTGCTGCCGGCTCGCGTGATCCGTACCGTACGGCGCCACACTCGTGATCCGGACCTGCGGCCAGGTCTCCCTGATCATCCGCGCGCAGTAACCACCCGGAAGCTCACACGACTCCAGCTCCGTGTGCAGCTCTATGACCTGCTGCGGCGGCACGTTCATCGCACGCAGCTCATGCAGCATCTGCCACTCCGGATGCGGAGTACCCGGCGCCGAACGCCGGATCAACTGCTGCTCACTGCCGTCGGCCGCACGGAAACGCAGCACGGCCTGATAGCCCGGACCGACCGTCGGCTGACCCGTCGGCTGCTGCGGATAGCCGTACGCCCCCGGAGGCGGCGGAGTGTGCGGACCCTGACCCGGGCCCGGCATCCCGGGCGGACCAGGAGGCCCCGGAGGCTGCGGCGCACCCGGACCGACCTGACCCGGACCGGCCAGCATCGTCGCGGCATGGTGCACCCCGCCACCCGGAGGCGGCGTCGCGCCCGGAGGAGGACCGGGAGGACCGGGAGGACCGGGAGGACCGGGAGGCGGCGTCGAGCCGGGAGGCGGCGGCATCGCACCCGGAGCACCCGGAGCACCCGGAGGGCCGGGAGGAGCAGGAGGACCGGGCGGGCCCGGAGGACGCGGCGCGTTCGGGCCACCGATGCTCGCATCGGCGAACATCGTCGCGGCGTGATGCATCCCGCCACCCGGAGGCGGCGTGGAACCGGGCGGACCGGGAGGCCCGGGAGGAGGCGGCGGCTGCGCGCCCGGAGGCGGCGTCGCACCCGGAGCCGGCGCCCCGGGAGGACCGAGCTGCGAGACGAGCTGCGTCGGCACATAACCACCCGCGGGCGCACCCGGAGCACCCGGCCCCGAAGGCGGCGGAGTGGCCCCCGGCCGCACCCCCGGCGTACCGGGCGCCCCGGGCGGCGGCGGAGTCGTCGGCCCCGTCCCCCGCGCACCCCGCGGCGGCACGGCGGCCTTGCTCGTAGCCGCGTCCGCGATGTCCCCCGCGCCCCGTGGCGCGGCAGGAGCCGGGCTGCCGGGAACCGCCGCAGAAGGAGCAGGCCGCCCCGGAGGCGGCGCCTGCGGATCCAGCCCGGGAACGACCGCGGTCGGCGGCAGCCGACTCCCACCCGACATCAGCGCCGTGGGCGCCTCCGCCGAAACGACAGGCGGCGGAGTCCCGTCGTCGTCCGACCCCGAAAGCGGCGGCGCGAACACCGTCGCGGGCAGCGGCACCGCACCCTCGTCCGGACCCGCGTTCGTGTCCGTACCCGCCCAAGGAGTCCCCCCGGCCGGCACCCCGTCGTTCGCCGTCGGCTCGTGATCCGCCTGCCCACCGGCAGCCGGCCACAACGCCCCCGAATCGCCACGCGCCGGTGCCGGAACGGAAGGAGAAGGAGAGGAAGGACCCGGAGCGGGAACAGAGGAAGACGATGCCGGAGCCGGAGCAGGCGCATCCGCCTCAGCACGCCGGTCCGGAATCCCCAGCTTGTCCGCCGCCTCCTGGAGCCACTCCGGCGGAGTCAGCAGGAACGACGTCTGATTCAGATCGATACGCTGCGGCGGCTCCGGAGCAGGCCGCGCCTCCGCGGACGTCCCGTAACCCTCCTCGTACCGCCGAATCACCTCGCCCACCGGCAGCCCGGGCCACAACGTGGCCTCACCGCTGTCCCGGGCGATCACCAGCCGCTGACGGCCCCCGTCCGAAACAGGGCCCTCCGCACGGTCCTCGGCCCACACCACGAAACCCAGCTCGAACTCACGGACCCGGACCTCACGGTGCTGATACGCGGGCACGTCACCGTTGACCCACTCATCCGCCCGCTCCTGCGCCTGCGCGAACGTCACCACCGCGCTCACCCCTCCACCGGGACGGCCCGCGCGAAGCCACCGTCCACCATCAGGTTCGCCACCGTCTCAAGCTCCGGCGGATTACCCGCGAGACGCTGGAGGAAAGCATCGAAATCCTCACCGCACGGCACCAGGAGCCGATCCACCCGCTCCTGCACACCCCAGCCGTCCTGGTCCCGCGCATCGTCGTACGCGCAGAACCACACCGACCCCACACCACCACCGCGCACCTTCACCGCGAGGATGCCGCCCTGGACGAAACCCACACCCAGGAAATCCTTCGTGAAGTGATCCCGCAGACACTTGTTGACGTACACCAGGTCATTCACAGCCGCTTCCTCACGCACCGTGAAGAACGGCTGATCCACCAGCAGACCGAGCTCCGCGTCCAACGCCGCACCCACCGGAGCCGAACCACCGGCCGCCTTCAGGAACGACCGGTACGCACCCGGAAGCCGATAGCCCAGATCCTCCTCGACACCCAGGATCTGCTGCTCCCCCACCGCCACAGAAGCCTTCGGCAGCCGGAAATGAGCGGGCCGCGTCTCCTGCAGCGGCCGCGTACCCCGACGGTCCTGATCCACAGCCGCCGTCGCCAGCCCACCGTGATGACGCAGCAGAGCCTTCACCTCGACCGGCACCAGCTCCATCCGCCGGCCACCCGCCACGTGATGCCACGTCCAGCCGTGCGGGGTCGCCACCGCGGGAATCGTGTCCCACAGCTCATGACCACTCGCCGCCAACGCCGCGTTCGCCGACACGTAATCCGTCAGCCGCAGCTCGTCGATACCGAAACCCGGCGGAGGATCCGCGATCTCCGCGGCAGCACGCGCGTACGGCGAAAGCACCGGATAGCCGTTCCCGTCCACACGCACACCCCTAGGGTGGCGGGACGCCCGGACAGGATCCGGGAAATGCACGACCTGCCCGGCATAGGCCGCATTCGGTGGCGCGGCTTGCTGCCCGAGCCGACCTGTCGTCATGGCGGTTGCCCCCTGCTGCGTCTGGTGTTCCGCACAGCCTATGCGGTGACGCAACAAGGCCCCCCGCCCCCGCACCCCACTCACCGAACGTCACCGACGCGTGACGGACATGCGACAACCGGACCGCCGAGCCGCGACACGCAGACACGTTTCACCCACCCAGCTTCCCCACCACCCTGCATATTTGGCAGGCTGTCCCCCGCAACTCGGGGGATTGCAGGGAGGGACACCAGCACCATGCACACAGCACAAACAGTCACATCCGGAGACCCGCGACTCAGTTGGAGCACCACCGAGCCCAACCGCGCACCCCAACTCCACCACCGCCGCGACGGCATCCTGCCCGCGGTGGCCGCAGCCCTGTCCGTACGCGGAGAAACACTCACCTGCACCGCGGGCAAAGGCGACCAGCCACCCGTCCTCCACCCGCTCGTCCAGGACTTCCTCGACACCCTCACCAGCAACCAGCGCGAACGCTTCACCGGACGCTGCCCCGAAGCCATACTCCTGTCACGACAGCTCACCGCAGCCGACGACAGCCGCTCCAAACGAGCCCAGCGCAAACCGCTCACCAACGGTGAAGCCCGCCGCGCACTCAAGCACGCCCGCCTCACCGCCCGCCGCATCCGCGAGGACGGCGACCCACTCCACGGCAGCTACGCGCCCCCCTGCCGCTCCTGTACGGAGATGCTCGCCCACTTCGGCGTCCGCCCCGTCGACCTCACCACGAGTGCGGCGACCACCGCCGAGAAGGGCTGAGCACACCACCATGCACGACCGGACCGACGTACCCGGCCAACAGAGCCGCACCTCCACCACCCGCTTCCCCGTCGCCGTCGACGCCGCACTCCGCGACGCGGGATGGCAACCAGGCCGCTGGGACATCCGCCAGGCCGAGGAATGGGCAGACGCCCTCCGCTCCCACGCCTCCCCCGCCGGACACCAGCACGCCGTCTTCCCCGCGGCCGTCGAAGCCTGGGCCGAATTCGGCGGCCTCCACATCACCTCGTCCGCACCCGGCCGGCAGATCGCCACCACCACCGTGCACATCGACCCGCTCGGCGGACTCCACCTCGCACGCACACTCGGCGACCTCGGACGCGCGCTCGGAACCGAAGTAGCCCCCCTCGGCGAAGAAGGCGACGGCCAAGCAGTCCTCGCCATCGACAACGAAGGCCGCGTCTACTCCATCGACCACACCGGCGACTGGTACCTCGGCTCCGACATCGACCGCGCCCTCGAAACCCTCATGACCGGAGTGCAGCCCACACGCCTCACCCCCGGCTGACCTCACCCCGGCTGAAAACCCCTGCACCCGCCCCACCGCCCGACCGGGGACGCCCTCACGCCGTCCCGGCATCCGGCAGCACCGCCGACACCCGGAAACCCCCCGCATCCGTCGGGCCCGACACGAACACACCCCCGAGCCCCAGCACCCG
The DNA here is from genome assembly GCF_042728155.1 of Streptomyces sp. NPDC060209. Taxonomy (NCBI): domain Bacteria; kingdom Bacillati; phylum Actinomycetota; class Actinomycetes; order Kitasatosporales; family Streptomycetaceae; genus Streptomyces; species Streptomyces sp. NPDC060209. The sequence continues at coordinate 2,369 of NZ_JBHWZS010000167.1, read as the reverse complement.
CTCCCGCATCCCCACCAGACCGTTGCCACCACTCGGCAGCCCCGCATCCTCCGCCGCACCGTCCGACGGACCGTTCTCCACCTGCATCGCCACCTCCACCCCCCGATGCGCCAGGCGCACCCACGTCTTCGCACCCGCCGCATGCTTGTGCACGTTCGTCAACGCCTCCTGCACCACCCGGTACGCCGTCTGCTCCACCTCCGGCGCATACGGACGCAGCTCCCCCTCCACCGACAGCTCCACCGTCATCCCCGCCTCACGGGACTGCGCCACCAGAGCCTCCACCTCGCACAACCGCGGCCCGTCCTCCAACACAGCCGCAGCCGCGGCGGCCGCCCGCCCCACCGAAGCCAGCGGCACCCGCCCCGCCTGCGGAGCCACCAGAGCGTCCCCGCTCCGCAGCACCCCGAGCATCTCCCGCAGCTCCGTCAACGCCTGCCGGCCCATGTCCCCCACCAGCGCGGCGTTACGCACCGCCTTCGCCGGATCCTTCGGAGCCACCGCCTGCAGCGCCGCCGCGTGCACCACCATCAGGCTCACCCGGTGCGCCACCACGTCGTGCATCTCCCGGGCGATACGGGTCCGCTCCTCCGTACGCGCCCACTCGGCCCGCTCCTCCGCCCGGTCCGCCAGCAGCGACAGCTCCCGCTCCAGCGAATCCGCACGCTCCCGCAGACTCTCCATCAGCCTGCGCCTGGCCCCGATGTACAGGCCGAACAGCACCGAGGGCGCCGTCAGCCCGAGCGACATGAAGAGGGACACCACCGGGACGTACCAGACACCCGGCCCGAAATCGGCATTCGCGTCGACGCTCTGCCGCAGCCGCACGTACGACACGATGAAGGTGCCGACCAACGTCATCCCGGTCAGCACGACGGTGATCCTGCGCGGCACCTCCGAGGCGGCCAGCGTGTACAGGCCGACGATCCCCATCAGGAAGCCCATCTCGGCCGGAGTCGTCGCTATCGACACCAGCACCACCGCGATCGGCCAGCGCCTGCGCAGCACCAGCACCGATCCAGCCAGCAGCCCGAAGAGCACCGCGAGCGGCACCGGCAGCCCGGTGTTCTCGGCGAACTCCACCCCCTCCAGCGCGCACTCCAGCGCCGAAGCCAGCGCCAGTCCCACGTCCAGGGCGACACTGCGCCGCCGCTCCCACCACCAGTAGCCGCGGGTGGTCGGACCCGCCGCTTCCCGGTCTGCCCCCGTTGCGGTCATGGCATCCAGCCTACGGGCGGACGCATCTCTTTTTCCGGAGACTCCGTCAGCACAGAAAGTGACCGGTCACGCCACAAACGCAGGCAGATCGCACGAACCGGTGAACCGAGCACACTTTCGACCCGGACGTTCGCATTCCGGACGACGCTGTCCGTATGACACATGCCAATGGCAAGTACGCGGACTTCGAGGGGCTGCGCGAGAAGGCGATCGCGCTGCGAAGGGAGGGGTTGAGCCGTCGCCAGATCCGCGACCGGTTGCTCGTCGACAACAACGACATCCTCAACCGCCTCCTGGAGGGCGAGCCGGCGCCGGAGTGGACGAAGCGCCCGAACGCCAAGGACGACCTACGCGTGAAGGCCCGGGAGCTGCGGCTCCGGGGCATGACCTATGACCAGATCCAGATGGAGCTGGGGTGCTCCAAGGGGTCGATCTCGCTATGGGTACGGGATCTACCGAAGCCGGAACGCAAACGCACCGCCGAGCAGGCCTCCGAGATCGCTCGTCGCGGCTGGGAAGCAACTCTTCAACGGCGCGATGCCGAACGTGTACGGACGAGGAAGGCGGCGGAGGCCGAGATCGGCTCACTCAGCCCACGCGAGCTCTTCCTGGTCGGCGTGGGCCTCTACTGGGCGGAGGGGTCCAAGTCGAAGCCCCACCGTTCGCAGGAGAGGGTCACCTTCATCAACAGCGACCCCGACATGATCTCCACCTACCTCGCATGGCTACGCCTCCTGGGCGTACCTCCGGAGCACCTCCGGTTCCACGTCCACATCCATGAGACGGCCGACGTCGCAGCGGCGGAGCGCTACTGGGCCGACCTCACGGGCGCCACAGCCTCCGCGTTCGGCAAGACCACACTCAAAAGGCACTCCCCGAAGACGAATCGGAAGAACACAGGCGAGGGTTACCGGGGTTGCCTTGTGGTCCGAGTTCTGAAAAGTGCGGACCTGTACCGTCGCATCGAGGGCTGGTGGTGCGGCATAGTAGGGGCTGCGAAATGCACCGATCAAGAGAATCGGACATAACGCCACAGACCATCCCGGGTCGTCTAATGGCAGGACAAATGGTTTTGGTCCATTGAATGAGGGTTCGATTCCTTCCCCGGGAGCACGTCGGCTCCGCCCTCGGAGCACCCCAGCGGGTCCCTC